>JBASAN010000426.1:0-3670 GCA_049650625.1 Ornithinimicrobium sp. | reverse complement strand
CGGCGTTGCCGAACGGGACTCACGACGCTGAGCCGGCCGCCACGACCCCTGTCCTCACGCTCGGCACCTCATCAGGCCCCCGGCTCCCCGGTGAGGTGTCGAGGGTCATTCAGGTCCGGTGCGGGATGGGCTCGCGGAGCGTCGCCCGTACGGGATCGGTTCGCGGAGCTCGCCTGTGCGGGACGGTTACGCCCGAAGGCACGCCTCATCGGGTGTCAGGCCGATGACTCCGGCCACTCGGTCGAGGTCGACGTCATGGGAGAGCAGGGTGACGCCGCAGCGCCATGCCACCGCAGAGATCATGCAGTCGAGCAGCCCACGTGGCGTGATTCCCGCGCTGCGGCAGCGGCGATAGATCGCCACCCCTGCTTCGGAGTCGGTGACGGGTTCGAACACCAGGATGTCGAACCGGAGAAGCAGTCGTTGCAGATCTGCCTCACGACGCTTCGAGCGTGCCCCAGCCAGCACCTCCGTGACCACCGGCCGGCTAACCGCCAGCTACACCTCGCCACTCCCGATCAGCTCTGTCATGCGGAGGTCGGCGGGGCTCCCGGTCGCCCGGTCGTACTCGACCCACACTGAGGTGTCGGTCAGGACCAGGCGGCACCGCGCGGGGCAC
This sequence comes from Ornithinimicrobium sp., assembly GCA_049650625.1. Lineage (GTDB taxonomy): Bacteria > Actinomycetota > Actinomycetes > Actinomycetales > Dermatophilaceae > Ornithinicoccus. Next base: position 3,051 of record JBASAN010000426.1, on the reverse strand, counting down.
ATCCTGGGGAATCACATCGATAGCTCGAGCTCCTCGCATGGCGAGGGCCTCGTCACATGGCGAGGGCCTCGTCGCGAGTCATCGGCTGGCCCGCGAGGTGTCGCAACGCGAGATCCACGGCATCTGTCTTGGTCCGAACGCCGTACCGATCCATGATCGTCTGCACGTAGTCGTCCTCGACCTCGCGGTTGGTCCGTACTGGACTCATGCACCAAACCTGCACTCTTAATGTGTACGAGTAGCGCTTGAGGCATCGTCGGATCTCCCGGTTGGTGAGCCTTCGACTCGTCGTTATCGACGTAGGCGCACGTCTGGGCCTCGTGACCCACCGGGCGACCGTCGCCTTGAGCAGGGCACGTTTTAGTCGCCGATCGCCGCCACGAGTTAGCCGACGTCGGCTGGTGTTGCGGGGTGGGGCAGGGATTGGGCCGATGCCTGGGATTCTGCAACCATTGGCATCACAACCGCCTACGGATCAGCTCGTCGGGGCGAGCCATCCACCACGTAGCTCACGCACAAAGAGAGCCTTGTGATGAGGTCGGACCCCGACGTGGTGCCGAAACACAAGAGTGCGGCACCCGACCGTCTCCAGTCGTGCGCCGCACCCTCGTGAATCATCGACCACGACAGGTCAGATGAACTCCCACACGATTCCACCAGCGCAACTCACTGCTCCGAAGACACCAAGCCTCCGCACAACGAACTTAACTGCGTTCTGCGGCGTGGCCAGGTAGCGAACAAGCGCCTCAAAGCTCAAGGCTCCGGATCCACCGAACCCGAGGCAGGCGCCGATTACCCGCTTGACCGTCGGATTCAAGAGACCGCGGTTCTGAATGATGTTCTGTGACTTAACACTAGCTGATGGCGACGAATTCAACCCCTCGTATGCGTCGCTCACCTTCTGCACTACCCTTCCGTTCCGGCCCAGCGCCACGACGGCCCCATTGTCCAAGTAGCGAATCGCTACGGCTCGCTTCGAAAGAGCATCCTTGCTCTTCGACGTCAGTCCGTCGTTGAGCAACGTACGAAGTTTTGGGCTCAGAGCCTCGGTCGCACCTGCACCGACTCGGGATCCCAGGCGGATCTCCGTGGGCTTGGCAACCCCTTCGACCGTCTTGCACTTATCGAAACCGTCGCTGGACACTGGGGCAGCCGATGCCGCCACCGCGGAAGACGCCTGGCGAACGTCTACCGCCGCCGCGTTCTGCGCGGGAACGACACCCAGAACTACCGAACCGGCAATCATCAAACCCACTGCTTTACCCGAGAAAACCTTCATCATCAGTCCTGTTCTTCTTGGTTTCTTGTCGCCGAACGCAAGAAGTAGCGCTCGGTTGCCATCAGTCCGCACGCAGCGATCAGCCAAGCGAGAATCAAAGGGATGTAACCTCCGAAGCCATCGTCTGCTGGCATCTCCGAATTGAAAAAAAGAAATGCCAAGAAGCCGACCGCGATCCAGACGAATCTCGAAAGATCCTGCTTCTTGCTCGTGTCCCCATCCCAGGCGGGAATACGATCGTCAGGTTCCAATTCAGATGAGTTAATTCCCATCCATCTCGAGACTGATTTGTTACCCATTTGACCTCCGAGAGTTGGCAGCGCAGTGAACTTAGTAACATCTTCTTGGCAAGTCAAGGAGGTCGCCTGCTTCGTTATTGGAAGAATATTCAACCAAAAACACCTTACGCCGGGTGCGCTCTGGGTCGGATGGGGAGGTGGTCGGGCCGTCGCGATCGGTAGATCATCGGTCGGAGGCCGTTGGCTGCCCGGCGAAGTCATCCACAGCCTTGACGTCCTGGCGATGGCGATCGGCAGATAGGGACGGCCAAGGTCCGCCGTCGTTGACCAGACGCCACTCGCCCCCCGGTGCGCACTCCGCGAGTCGCTGAGCCCGGTCCATCGACGACACTCTTCGCCACCTCGCTGACGGATCTGACGTGGCGGCTGCTCTAGACCCTCGAATTCGACCCGGACCGCGCGTTCCCCACGCCGGTAGACCGCCAAGGTGCCGGCGCCTCACAGACCTCGGCGAGATTCGGAACGGCCGGGGGCTCGGGCCGCGCAACGACCGGAGCGCTCCACACCGGGTCGGGCGATGGGTTCGGCGGTGCCGATAGACAGGAAGCGGCGGACCTCGGCGAGGGCGACGAAGAGCCGCCCAAAGCCCACAGTTCGCGACACAGACTCACGGACGGCAGATTCCCCGGACTGCTGCACGAACTCGGTTTAGGCAGACAGTGACCGTTGGAGGAACCTCCTGCGGGAACGCGCCTGGTCGTGGCCCTGGACCTCGTGCAGGCGTCCCGTAAGACCGGTCCGCACGCGTTTCCGGTGAGGGGGCGGCAAGCGACACCCAGCGTGTCCGCTTTCGGGTGGCGCGTGCGGGCAGCCTCCAACACGTCGCCCTGGTGGCGCGGACGGCCCCGGCCGAAACCAATCAAGACGCGAGGCCCCGCATCCGATAAGATCGGCTTATGACGCTGATGGCTGAATATCGCGACGCTCGCCGCGGCGAGGACGCAGCCCGCCTACGCCGCGCCCTCGCGCTGCGCGCCCTCATCGCGACAGGGATGAGCCAACGCCAGATCGCCGACGCCCTCGGCATCACCCAGCCCGCCGTCAGCCAGCAGCTCAAGTCCTGCCCCGCCCTCGACGACGTCCACCCCCAGACGCTCCTCGAGGCAGCCGCACCCGTCCTCACCGCGCTCGCCGCCGATCACGGCTACACCAACCTGGCCGTCTTCGGCTCCGTCGCGCGCCGCCAAGCCCACGCGGACTCCGACATCGACCTCATCGTCGAGTCACCCGCGGACACCTCGACCTTCGACTTCCTCGCCTTCAAGCAGCTCATGGAGCAGGTCCTCGGCCGCGAGATCGACCTCGTCGACTACTCCGCGCTTACCCCGACACTGGACGACGACATCCGCCGGGACGCGGTGCGACTGTGACCAGTGGCGCGATGAGCCGCCAGGCAGCGAAAGAACTCCTCCACATCCGAGGATGGCTCGACCGAGTCGATGACATCGTCGATCGCGGCAAACCGGCCTACCT
>JBASAN010000425.1:0-1820 GCA_049650625.1 Ornithinimicrobium sp. | reverse complement strand
CCCGGGACGAGGCGGGGCAACCCGCAGCGTTGAGCCTCGACGTCCTGGGCCCGGTTCGGCTCCGCCGCGACGACACTGACGTGCCGCTCACCACGCTGGAGCGGACATTGCTGGCCGCCCTGGCGGTGTCGCGACCGCGCGTGGTCAGCGTCGAGTCCTTGGTCGAGTGGATGTGGGGAGGTTCGGAGCACGCCTCGTCGCGGAACCGTGTCCAGGCGGTGGTCTCCGGGGTCCGACGTAAGGTCGCGCCGGCCCGCGTGATCGAGACCCACGAAATGGGGTATCGACTCCACTCCGGCGTCACCACCGACCTGGCCAGGCGAGACCGGCTGATGGAGGCTGCGCACGAGTCCGGTCCGGACCGTCGACGGCATCGGGAGCACCTGCACGCGGCGCACGCGCTGCTCATCGGGGTCAGCCTGCACGGGTGCCGTCCGACTCCAGGGCTGGACGGTATGCGGCGCCGCTTGGACGATGTGGGGCTGGAGATTCAGGCAGAGCGCATCGAAGCCGACCTCGAGGAGGGGGCCATCGAGGGCCTCGCGGCTGAGCTCGCTGCCCTGACCGACCGTCACCCGTACCACGAGCACGTCCACGCTCTTCTGATGCGCGTCCTCGTCCGGGTAGGACGGCAGGCGGATGCCCTGGCCACCCACCGGTTGATGCTTCAACGCCTCGACACAGAGCTCGGGGTGCGACCTGGGCCTTTGCTGAACGCTGCGCTGGAGGAGGTGCTGCGCTTCTCCGACGAGGCGTCCGGTCCACCGCCAGCGGATCCCCGAGCCAGTCTCGGCGAGTCATCAGGCTCGGTGGCTCCCAAGGACGCGCCACGGTATGCAGACGTACTCAGCACGCCTCGCACGGCTCCACGCAGTGTGAGCGTCCTGATCGGTCGGGACGCGGAGATGGATGCGGTGCTGCGCGAAGCGCGAGGGCCGACGGCAGACAACAGTCGGGGGCCAGCGCCGCTCATCGCGATCACCGGACTGGGGGGTATGGGTAAGAGTGCGCTCGCTATCGAGGCGGCGCATCGGCTGCACGACGACTTCGCGGACGGCACGTTGTATCTGCACCTGGGCACGGAAACGGGACGGGGTGGCGTCCCGGCGATCCTGGGCCACTTTCTCAGTCTGCTCGGGATCTCCGCCGAGGCGTGCCCACCCGGACTGGACGCCCGGGTCGCCCTTTTCCGCTCGGTCCTGGACGACCGTCGCGTGCTGGTGGTCCTGGACGACGTCCCTGCCGACGTCGACCTCACCTACGTTCTCCCGACGCGTGCGCCCTGTGCCGCCATCCTGACCAGCCGGTCGGCGTTGGACGACTACGAGCCCTCGCTGCGGGTGCCCTTGCGCAGCCTGGCCGTGGGGGCCGCTCAAGGACTCTTCGAGGCGCAGCTCGATCCCGCCCGAGTCAACTCTCACGGCGGTGCGCTGGCAACGCTTGCGGCCCAGTGCTACGGGCTTCCCCTCCTGCTCCGGGTGACCGCGCAGCGCGTGGCGGCCCGCCCGGACCTCTCGCTGGCCGAGGCCTCACGCGGGCTCGCCCTTGCGAGCACCGACTCCGACGCGGACCCCATGCGTGCGGCCGTAGCGGCCTGCCTGGGACTCGCCCAGGCACCACTGGACCCGTTGAGTCGCACGGTGTTGTCCCGGTTCGCTGCGCTGCCCTTTCGGGGCGCCAGCCATTGGCTGCTGACGGCTCTGGTCAGCGACCAGCCGAACGCAGCCGTGGCGGCGAGCTCGGCGGTGGCCCAGCTCCAAGCCGCGTCGCTGCTGGATCCGGTGGCCCGCGACGGGGTCGGCACGCAGTACGAGGTGCAC
>JBASAN010000424.1:0-4955 GCA_049650625.1 Ornithinimicrobium sp. | reverse complement strand
TCCATCAGCAGTCCCCTCTCAGACGCTCAGGCCGAAGACGGCGGGCACCTCGTCGAGGGCCGCCACGAAGGCGTCGATCTCGTCGGTGGTGGTGTAGATGCCGAAGCTGGCCCGGGTGCTCGCGGTCACGCCGAGACGCCGGTGCAACGGCCACGCGCAGTGGTGCCCGGTCCGGACGGCGATTCCCCGGTCGTCCAGGATCTGGCCGACGTCGTGGGGGTGGACACCGTCGACGGTGAAGGCCACCGCACCAACTCGGACGCTCGGGTCGGTCGGGCCGAGCACATTGACCCACGGCCGGCTCGACAGTGCGTCGAGGGTATGCCGCATCAAGACCTCGTCGTGCGCCGCGACCCGGTCCATCCCGACCTCGGTCAGGTAGTCGCACGCTGCGGCCAAGCCGACGGCCTGAGCAGCCACGGGCACCCCGGCCTCGAACCGTTGCGGCGGTGGGGCATAAGTCGAGCCCTCCATCCGGACAATCTCGATCATCGACCCCCCGGTCAGGAACGGCGGCATCGCGGCCAACAGCTCGGGCCGGCCCCAGAGCACGCCGATGCCCGACGGGCCGAGCACCTTGTGGCCGGTGAAGACCACGAAATCCGCACCGAGCGTCGAGACGTCGACCGGCATGTGCGGCACGGACTGGCAGGCGTCCACGACCACCAGTGCACCGACCGTGCGAGCGGCGGCGACATACGGAGCCAGGTCGTTGTGCGTGGCCAGCACGTTGGACACGTGCGTCAGCGCCACCACCCGGGTCGCAGACCCGATCACCGTCTCCGGTGCCTGCAGGTAGCCGTCGTCGGTGACGTCGATCCACCGAAGGGTCGATCCGGTGCGCCGCGCCAGCTCCTGCCAGGGCACCAGGTTGGCGTGATGCTCCATGACCGACACGACGATCTCGTCGCCGGGACCGATCTGGAGCCGTTGCGCCACCTCAGGGTCCGCACCGTCGACCGCGCCGGGAGCCCCAGCGTTGCTGAGCGCGTAGGCCACCAGGTTGATCGCCTCGGTGCCGTTCTTGGTGAACACCACCTCGTCGGCCTGCCCCCCGAGGAAGGCCGCCACCGTGGCCCGAGCGGACTCGAACGCTTCGGTGGCTTCCTCGGCGAGCTGGTGCGCTCCGCGGTGCACCGCGGCGTTGTGCTTGGTGTAGAACTCGCGCTCCGCGTCCAGCACCACCGTCGGTTTCTGCGAGGTGGCGCCACTGTCGAGATAGACCAGTGGCCGGTTGTCGCGCACGGTTCGCGCCAGGATGGGGAAGTCAGCCCGGATCCGGGCCAGCTCCCCTGCATCCAGGGCGCAGGTGCTCAGCACGTCAGTCATGCGCGACAAACCTCGGGACGCTCAGGCCTGAACCGCGGTGTAGCGGTCGTAGCCTTCGTTCTCGAGCCGGTCGGCCAGCTCGGGTCCACCGGACTCGGCGACCTTGCCGTTGATGAAGACGTGCACGTGGTCGGGCTTGATGTAGCGCAGGATCCGCGTGTAGTGCGTGATCAGCATGACTCCGATGTCGCTGGAGCCCTTGATCCGGTTGACGCCCTCGGAGACGACCTTCAGCGCGTCGACGTCGAGGCCGGAGTCGGTCTCGTCCAGGATGCCAATCTTCGGGCGCAGGAGCTCCATCTGGAGGATCTCGTGGCGCTTCTTCTCGCCACCGGAGAAGCCTTCGTTCACGTTGCGCTCGGCGAAGACGGGGTCCATCCGCAGGGCGCTCATGGCTTCCTTGACGTCCTTGACCCAGTGGCGCAGCTTGGGCGCTTCGCCGTCGATGGCTGTCTTGGCGGTCCGCAGGAAGTTGGAGACCGTTACGCCGGGCACCTCGACCGGGTACTGCATGGCCAGGAACAAGCCGGCCTGCGCGCGCTCGTCAACGCCCATGGCCAGCACGTCCTCACCGTCGAGGGTGACGGTGCCACCGGTGACGGTGTACTTGGGGTGGCCGGCGATCGAGTAGGCCAGGGTGGACTTGCCGGAGCCGTTGGGGCCCATGATGGCGTGGGTCTCACCCGAGTTGATGGTGAGGTCGACGCCGCGCAGGATCTCCTTCTCCCCTGCTTCGGTGTCGACGCTGACGTGTAGGTCGCGAATCTCCAGTGTGGTCATGCTTGCTGTGCTCCTTGCGTGGGAAGTGAATCGGTCGAGGCGGTGTCGTCGGACGACGCTCCCGCGAGCTCGACGAAGATGTCGGTGCCGTCGATGTGCACGGTGTGGACGGCGATCGGGATGAGGGCGGGCAGGCTGGTCGGCTTGCCGGTGACGAGGTCGAAGCTGGAGCCGTGCAACCAGCACTCGATCTGCGATCCTTCGACGTCGCCCTCGGACAGAGAGACGTTCGCGTGGCTGCAGGTGTCGTCTACGGCATGGACCTCGCCCGCCGAGTCACGCGCGACGGCCACCTTGCGCCCGCCGATGTCGACGCACACGGCGCCGACCTCGGGCAGGTCGTCCAGGGTGCAGGCGCGGATCAAGCCGGGGCCCCAGCGTTCACCGGGGACATGTCCAGGGCCAGCTCTTCCTCGATGGCGACCATGAGCGAGTCCACGATCTCGGGGACGCCGATCTTGGCCACGATGTCGGCGAAGAAGCCGCGCACGACCAGGCGGCGGGCCTCGTCCTCGCTGACGCCGCGGGACATCAGGTAGAACAGCTGCTCGTCGTCGAAGCGCCCCGTGGAACTGGCGTGACCGGCGCCGGCGATGTCGCCGGTCTCGATCTCCAGGTTCGGCACCGAGTCGGCCCGCGCCCCGTCGGTGAGGACCAGGTTGCGGTTCAGCTCGTAGGTGTCGATGCCCTGCGCCTCCGCACGGATCAGCACGTCGCCGACCCAGACGGTGTGGGCGCTCTCGCCCTGCAGTGCTCCCTTGTAGGTGACCAGCGAGCTGCCGTTGGGCATGTTGTGGTCGATGAACGAGCGGTGCTCCAGGTGCTGACCGGCGTCCGCGAAGTACACGCCGAGCAGGGTGGCGTCGCCGCCGCTGCCTGCATACCGGACGTTGCTGTTCATCCGCACGATGGCTCCACCGAGGCTGACCGCGATGTGCTTGTAGGTCGCGTCGCGGCCCACCAGCGCTTCGTGCTGGGCGAGGTGGTTGGCGTCGTCGGCCCAACGCTGCAGCGTGACGACGGTCAGCTCCGCGCCGTCGCCCACGACGACCTCGAGGTTGCCGGTGTGGTCGGCCGACCCCGTGTGGTCCAGGATGACGAGCGCCTTGGAGTGGTGCCCGGCCTCGAGCACGTGGTGCCCGTTGCTGCGCTGACCCGCTCCGTTGCCGTGCAGGTTGACCCGGACCGGCTCGGTCAGCTCGGCCTCGGCCGGAATGCTCAGGTGCAGTGCCTCGTCGGTGTTGGCCGACGCGACGACCGCTCCGCGGTCTTCGGGCACCAGGACGGTGCCGCGGGGGGCGACGCCGAGGGCCAGCGAGCCCTGGGTGAAGCCTTCCGGGCCACTGACCTCGATCGTGACCGGCTCGCCGTCCGCGGTCGGCTCGTCGGCGAACAGTCCGCCGAGACGGTCGACCGGGGTGAAGCGCCATTCCTCCTCGCGCCCGTTCGGCACGGGGAAGTCGGCCACGTCGAAGGAGCGGACACGCGCGGCCCGCGACTCGTCCGGCACCCGGTCGACCGCGGTCTGCGGGTCGACGTGGGTGGTGGCCTCAATCAAGGCATTGTCGGAGGTTTCGGCAGCATTCTCATCGGTGACAAGCGTCATCAGCCGACGGCTCCTTCCATTTGGAGTTCGATGAGGCGGTTGAGTTCGAGGGCGTACTCCATCGGCAGTTCGCGCGCGATGGGCTCGACGAACCCGCGCACGATCATGGCCATGGCCTCGGTCTCGGACATGCCTCGGGACATCAGGTAGAACATCTGGTCTTCGGAGACCTTGGAGACCGTGGCCTCGTGACCCATCTGCACGTCGTCCTCGCGGACGTCCACGTAGGGGTAGGTGTCCGAGCGCGAGATCTGGTCGACCAGCAGGGCGTCGCAGACCACGCTGGACTTGCTGTGGTGGGCTCCCTCGAGGATCTGCACCAGCCCTCGGTATGAGGTGCGGCCGCCACCGCGCGCCACGGACTTGCTCACGATCGTGGAGGAGGTGTGCGGCGCGGCGTGGACCATCTTGGACCCGGCGTCCTGGTGCTGACCCTCACCGGCGAAGGCCACCGAGAGCGTCTCGCCCTTGGAGTGCTCGCCGAGCAGGAAGACCGCGGGGTACTTCATGGTGACCTTGGAGCCGATGTTGCCGTCGATCCACTCCATGGTGGCGCCCTCGGCGCAGGTGGCGCGCTTGGTGACGAGGTTGTAGACGTTGTTCGACCAGTTCTGGATGGTCGTGTAGCGGACGCGAGCGTTCTTCTTCACGACGATCTCGACGACGGCGCTGTGCAGACTGTCGCTCTGGTAGATCGGGGCCGTGCAGCCCTCGACGTAGTGCACCGAGGAGCCTTCGTCGGCGATGATCAGGGTGCGCTCGAACTGACCCATGTTCTCGGTGTTGATCCGGAAGTAGGCCTGCAGCGGGATGTCCACGTGCACACCCGGCGGGACGTAGATGAACGAGCCACCACTCCATACCGAGGTGTTCAGCGCGGCGAACTTGTTGTCGCCCACCGGGATGACCGAGGCGAAGTATTCGCGGAACAGGTCCTCGTGCTCGCGCAGCGCCGTGTCGGTGTCGAGGAACAGCACGCCCTGCTCTTCGAGGTCTTCACGGATCTGGTGGTAGACGACCTCCGACTCGTACTGCGCCGCGACGCCGGCGACGAGGCGCTGCTTCTCGGCCTCGGGGATGCCGAGGCGGTCGTAGGTGTTCTTGATGTCCTCGGGCAGGTCTTCCCAGCTGGTGGCCTGCTTCTCCGTCGACTTCACAAAGTACTTGATGTTGTCGAAGTCGATGCCGGTCAGGTCGCTTCCCCAGGTGGGCATGGGCTTCTTGCCGAACAGCTTCAGAC
>JBASAN010000423.1:0-4933 GCA_049650625.1 Ornithinimicrobium sp. | reverse complement strand
CGCAGAATGTCGACGGACTGCACCAGGACGCAGGCGCAAGCGACGTCATCGAGCTCCACGGCAACTTGGGTCGGGTGCAATGCCTGGACTGTGAGCGACTCTTCCGCCGCGAGGACGTGCACGCCTGGCTGCATTCCGCCAATCCCTCCTTCGACGGGGGCGCCGATGGGATCGTCCGGCCTGATGGCGACGTGGTGCTGACCGACGAGGTGGTCGCCCGGTTCACCTTGGTGAGCTGTCCTCACTGCGGCTCCGACCGCCTCAAGCCGGACGTGGTCTTCTTCGGTGGCGCCGTGGCTCGGCCCTTGGTGGACCAATCCTTCTCGCTCGTGGAGCGGTCGTCGGCCTTGCTGGTCCTCGGCTCGTCGCTGCAGGTGATGAGCGGGTACCGCTTCGTCCGTCGTGCCGCTGCCCTCGGCATCCCGGTGGCGGTTGTCACTCGCGGACCCACCCGAGGCGACGCCGAGACAAGCATTCGCGTCGACGCGCTTCTGGAAGATGTCTTGCCCGGACTCGCAGTCGCCCTCGAGTCCTGAACCTCCCGCCCGGTGCAGGACAGGCCCTGGGCACAACAGTGCCGCCCGCCGGAGGGGTATGGAGTCGGCGGACGGCACTGGGTCTATCAGGTCAGATGCGCCGAAGGACGGCGGTCACCTTTCCCAAGATCACAGCGTCGTCGCCGTCGATGGGGTCATAGTCCTCGTTGTGCGGCAGCAACCAGACCTTGTCCGCCGTTCGCTTGAAGGTCTTCACCGTTGCTTCGTTGTCGAGCATCGCGGCCACGATGTCGCCGTTGTCGGCTGAGGGCTGACGTCGCACGACTACGTAGTCACCGTCACAGATGGCGGCGTTCACCATCGAGTCCCCGACCACGTTCAGCAGGAAGAGGTCGCCATCGCCGACAATCTGCTTCGGCAGTGGGAAGATGTCCTCGATCGCCTGCTCCGCCAAGATCGGGCCTCCTGCCGCAATCCGCCCCACCACTGGGACGTACGAGGCCTGAGGTCGAGCGTCACCGCTATCGGTCTCGTCCATCTCCGAGTGCTCGGCCACTTCGTGCGGCACCGCGACGTCGTGCACACGACTCTCCTCCTGGCGGCGATATCCCCGCTGCGGCTCCGCTCCACTGGCCGGCAACACGACCTCGATAGCGCGAGGGCGGTTGGGATCGCGCCGTAAGAAACCTTTGCGCTCCAGCATTTTCAGCTGGTGAGCAACCGACGAAGGAGAGGTCAGCCCGACCGACTCACCGATTTCCCTCAGACTGGGGGGATACCCCCTCTGATCGACGGCGTCTCGAATCACCTCGAGAACTCGCTGCTGCCGAGCGGTGAGCTCAGTGCCTGCCGCGCGTCCGGACAAATCGTGAACATCTGCCATATGAACCATCCCCTCTGGACGATAACCGCTGATCAGAAGGTATGTCGGTGCCTTCTGGTGGACTCAACCGCATGAAGACATCGTACGGACGTTCGGCACAGTGGACAAACATATGTTCGATCGGCGTGTCGTATGTTTCGCACGGCTGTGCTATACATGGCACAGATGTCCGATCGAACGTGTGTATGGACTCAGTGCCAGACACACCCACGTCGACCTATCAAGGAGTCCGCATGAGCGCTGTGACCGCTGAGCCCATCCATCTGGAGCCGACGGGCCGCCACCTACGCCTTGTGCCCCCACTGGAGGCGCGGACCCAGCCCCGCCAGCGACTGCAGATCACCCGTCGGGGAAGGCTGGTAGCCACGATCAGTGTCATGGCGGCCTTGGCCGCCGTTGCCGCGATCACGCTGACCCTGGTCCTGCCCGCCTCTGGATCAAGCGAAGTCGTGGTCCAGCCAGGGCAGACGCTCTCGCAGATCGCGGCCAGTGAGCTCCCGGGCGTTCCGCTGGACCGGGCCATCGTTGACCTTCAACTGGCGAACGACATGAGCACCGTGCATGTGCAGAGCGGGCAGACGCTACAGATCCCGTAGGTCGTGCAGCGCGGTCAGTCAGCGGCAGGTTGGCTTACGGCCTTCTGCACGACCGGAAGTTGCGCGGAGGGAATGAAGAAGCCGCTGATGTGAGGATCGAACATCAGCCCGTCGACACCTGCGTCCGCGTAGTCCTGAGCCGACTCGACGACTTCGTCAGGACGCAGAGCGATCGCATTCAGATGGTCGCTGGGCTGAATCATTGCTTGCTGTATCGCAAAGTGGCGCGCTCGTTCGCTGTCGGTGAACGTCAGCAACATCAGCTGGTCATCGATCTCGGCTGCGGCCGGCGACTCGTCGCCGGGATCGCCGACGGCGATGAACCACCAGTGTTCGAGCCCCATCGTGAGGCGCCACAAGGCTGCGATTCCGACATGGTCCTCCTCGCCGGATATGGCGTCGACCAATCGGTCGATCTCGGACTCACCGGGGACGGGGTTGTCAGTCAAGGGCAGGTCAGCGCCGCTGTCACGAGCGTCAGGGGACTCTGTCATTCGCCTATAGCACCACATCTGCTCACTGAGCGCGAAGTTGGTCCCGCGCGTCGATCGGGCTCAGATCTGCCAGTGGGGAGCATGTCCTGGGTCTGAGTCGATGCCTTCGATGTCTTCAGACCAGGAGTGAGGGACCGTCGCCGTGAGGGTGGTCCCGTCCGGCCGCTTGCTGCCGATGAGTGAAGATATGTCGAGGAGGCCATCGATGCGCGGCCCCTGATCCGGCAGTTCGACCACGAGTGGAGTGCTCCCGACGACGTGGGACTCCCCACGCACGCAGAGGTGGACATCAGCCCCGTCCTGGACCTCGAACGTGATCGAGGTCTGCGTCACGGTGATGTGCAGCCGCGATCCGTGCCACAGCATGGGCCAGCTGATCTGCTCCCACTCCTTCGGCATACGCGGATCGAAGGTGAGCTCCCCACGGTCGTCGCGCATGCCGCCGAACCCGCCCACGAGGGCGCTCCACACGCCGCCCGTCGAAGCGATGTGGGAACCGTCCGTCGTGTTGCCGTGCCGGTCGTCCAGGTCGACGAACAATCCGGCGTAGAAGTATCGAAGAGCGAGCTCGTAGTAGCCCACCTCGGCGGCCACGATCGACTGCATCACCGCCGACAGCGTCGAGTCGCCGGTGGTAATCGGGTCGTAGTACTCGAAGTTCGCGCGTTTCTGCTCGGCCGTGAACCGCTCGCCCTGGAGATACATCGCGAGGACCACGTCGGTCTGTTTCAGGACCTGGAAGCGATAGATCACCAGGGGGTGGTAGTGCAGCAGGAGGGGGCGCTTGTCGTTCGGGGTGTGCTCCAGATCCCACATCTCGCGCTCGAGGAAGTGCGAGTCCTGCTGGTGAACTCCCACTTCACTGTCGAACGGGAGGAACATGCCCTTGGCTGCGCGTCTCCATTCATGGACCTCGTCGCGACTCACCTGCAAGCGCGAGACGGCACGAGCGTAGGCGGCGGGGTCGCGCTCCTCCAGCTCCGTCATGGTCGCTGCCGCAACCGCGAGGTTGAACTGGGCCATGACGTTCGTGAAGAGGTTGTCGTTGACCACGGTGGTGTATTCATCGGGGCCCGTCACGCCATGGATATGGAAGCTGGCGGTGCCGTTGTGTCGCCAGAAGCCCAGATCAGCCCAGAGCCGAGCCGTGCCGACCAGGATGTCGACGCCTTCCTTGACCAGGAACTCCTGGTCGTTCGTCGCTCGGACGTACTTGATCAGGGCATGCGCCACGTCGGCATTGATGTGGTACTGGGCGGTACCCGCCGCGAAGTAGGCCGAGGCCTCCTTGCCGTTGATGGTGCGCCAGGGGAACAGCGCGCCGTGCTGGGCGAGCTCGGCGGCGCGCTCACGAGCCGCTGGCAACATCTTGTGACGGAAACGCAGAGCGTTGCGTGCTGCTTGCGGATCGGTGTAGACGAGGAACGGCACCACGTAGCACTCGGTGTCCCAAAAGTAGTGGCCGCCGTACCCCGAGCCCGTCATGCCCTTGGCGGGGATGCCGTGGCTGCCTGCTCGAGCTGTGGCCTGCGCCAGTTGGAAGATGTTCCACCGCACCGCTTGCTGCACGGCTGGCTGGCCGACGATGACGACATCGGAGTTCTTCCAGAACGTGTCGAACCACTCGCGTTGCTGCCGGTGAAGCAGCGCAGCGCCCTGCTGGACCGACCGGTCCAGCGTCCGCCAGCACCGGTCCGTCAGCTCGCGCACCGGCACGCCGCGTGAGGTGTGGTACGCCACGTACTTCTGCAACGTGACGGGGCGACCCTCGCGAGCGTTGATGTTGAACACGTGCTTCGCCCGGTCGTCGGTGGCGGTGAGCTCTTCGGTCCACTCGTTGTCGGTCTGGATCCGATGCTCAGCGGCGACAGCAATCGTCATGCGGGAGTCGACACACCGGTAGCCCAGGAGCAGCCGCCGGTCCTTCGTGCTCGAGATCTGCGGGTCGAGCACTCGACGGTCGAAGCCCTCCGCCTTCCGGGGATCAGCGCCCTCACCCATGGCCGCAGCGCTCACGTGGTACTCGTCGGAGCCGTCCTGTCGGTTCAGCAACTGTGAGCTGATGACGATCGGCGCGTCGCCGTCGAGCAGCTCGATATCCATCGTCATCACGGCAAGGTGGCGTGTGGCCACGCTGACCATTCTGGTCGTGCTGACCTTGACCCGAAGGCCGGCGCTGGTGCGCCAGATGAGCTCGCGCCGGAGCATGCCGTCGGCGAAGGACAGGGTGCGGCCGTACTTCTCGAGATCGGCGATATCGAGCAGGAGTGGCTCGTCCTCGACGTAGATCTTGATGACTTTGGCGTCGGGCACGTTGACCAGGGTCTGACCGACCCGGGCCAGGCCGAACGCCTCTTCGGCGTGATGGATCGGCCACGTCTCGTGGAACCCGTTGACGTACGTGCCGTGCGTGTGGGTGTCGCGGCCCTCCTCAGGGTTGCCCCGCATACCCAGATAGCCGTT
>JBASAN010000422.1:0-1835 GCA_049650625.1 Ornithinimicrobium sp. | reverse complement strand
ACCTCCTGGAGCCAGCTGCGGTCGATCGTGGCCTGCGTTTCGGGAGTTCGAGGGGTCACGGCCCCGACGCTACCGGGTTCCATAGCCCAAGGCCACGGCAGCGCGCACCCGTCGGGGTGCCTTATCCTTCGACCCGTGAAAGCGATACGCCGGCTGCACGTCCGCACGGTCCTACCCGAGGCACTGACCCCCCTCAGCGACCTGTCCCTCAATCTGCGCTGGTGCTGGCACGGACCCACCCGGGACCTCTTCGCGAGCATCAACCCCGAGCTCTGGGACAAGGTCAAGCACGACCCGGTGGCCCTGCTGAGCCGGTTGACCCCGGCGGACCTGCGGGATCTGGCCGCCGACGAGGACTTCGGCTCGCGACTGACCGACGCTGCAGCCGACCTGCACGACTACCTCACCGAGCCCCGGTGGTACCAGCGCGAGGCCGAGGCATCCACGCAGGGTTTCCCGTCGTCGATCGGCTACTTCTCCCCGGAGTTCGGGATCACCGAGGTTCTGCCGCAGTACTCCGGCGGCCTCGGCATCCTGGCGGGCGACCACCTCAAGAGCGCCTCCGACCTCGGGGTGCCCATCGTGGGTGTCGGTCTGTTCTACAAGAGCGGCTACTTCCGGCAGCGGCTGAACGCCGACGGCTGGCAGCAGGAGAGCTACCCGCTGCTGGACCCCGACGACCTACCCCTGTCGATGTTGCGCGAAGCGGACGGCACCCCGGTGTTGATCGAGCTGGCGATGCCGGGGGGCGGCATGTTGCATGCCCACATCTGGAAGGCCAACGTCGGCCGCGTCCCGTTGTTGTTGTTGGACTCCGATGTCGAGACCAACGACGCCGCCCGACGCGAGCTGACCAACCGGTTGTACGGCGGTGGCGGAGACCAGCGCCTGGAGCAGGAGATGCTGCTCGGCATCGGCGGGGTGCGAGCCCTTCGGGCGTGGTCGCGACTGACCGGAGCCCCCGTGCCCGACGTGCACCACACCAACGAAGGACATGCCGGATTCCTCGGCGTCGAGCGGATCGGTGAGCTGGTCACAGCGCACGGTCTGACCTTCGAGGAGGCAGTACGCACGGTCCGCGCAAGCACGGTCTTCACCACCCACACGCCGGTCCCTGCCGGAATCGACCGGTTCGGCGCGGATGCGATCCGCGCCCACTTCGGTGGTTCGGCCGAGCTGCCTGGCGTCGGCGTGGAGCAGCTCCTGGCGTTGGGTGCCGAGACCTACGACGGAGGTGCGCCCGGAATCTTCAACATGGCCGTGATGGGCATGCGGCTGGCCCAACGGGCCAACGGCGTCTCGGAGCTGCACGGCGCCGTGAGCCGGGGCATGTTCAGTGGGCTGTGGCCGGGGTTCGACACGCAGGAGGTGCCGATCGGCTCGATCACCAACGGTGTGCACGCGGGCACCTGGGTCGACCGCAAGATCACCGACCTGGCTCGGAAGCATCTGGGCGACGAGGCCGCCGACAACGGCGACATCTGGGCGCGTGCTGCGCAGATCCCTCGCGAGCAGTTCTGGTCCACCAAGCGTGAGCTGCGCGAGCAGCTGGTCTCGGACGCGCGGTCACGACTGAAGAAGTCGATGAAGCGTCGCGGGTCGACGTCGGCCGAGCTGGGCTGGATCGAGGACGTGCTGGATCCCGACGCCCTGACGATCGGCTTCGCCCGCCGCGCCGCGACCTACAAGCGGCTGACCCTGATGCTGCGTGACCCCGAGCGGTTGAAGAAGCTGCTGATGAACCCGGACCGGCCGGTCCAGCTGCTGATCGCCGGCAAGTCGCACCCCGCCGACGACACCGGCAAGGCCTTGATCCAGGAGATGGTGCGGTTCAC
>JBASAN010000421.1:0-3379 GCA_049650625.1 Ornithinimicrobium sp. | reverse complement strand
GACCAGTTCCGCCGAAGGAAGGTTAAGGATGAGCTGTGTTTGACCTGATCGAACAGTTCGACGTTCTCGCCGCTTTTTGGGTGACGATCAGACTGGCGCTGTGGTCGTCCCTCTTCGCGCTCATCATCGGGACGATCGTGGCGATCATGCGCCTGTCTCCGGTGGGAATTCTGCAGTGGGCCGGCAGTTCATTCGTCACTATCGTCCGCAACACTCCCCTGACGCTGATCATCCTGTTGTGCAGCTTTGGGCTTTTCCAGCAACTGGGCTTCGCGCCAGCCTCCCGGACATCGCCGACGTACATCATTGACCTCAATTTCCGGCTGGCGGTCATCGGATTGTCCTTCTACCACGCCGCCTTCGTCTGTGAGGCGATCCGCTCCGGGGTCAACACCATTCCACTCGGCCAAGCCGAGGCCGCGCGATCCATCGGGTTGACTTTTACCCAGGGGCTACGACACGTCATCTTGCCTCAGGCGTTCCGGGGTGCCATCACTCCGCTCGGTAACGTCTTGATCGCACTGATCAAAAACACCACCGTGGCCGCCGCGATCGGTGTGGCGCAGGCCTCCATCGCCCTGCAGAACATGATGGAGTTCAGCACCAGCACCTTCTTGTCGAACTTCCTCATCATCGCCATCGGGTTCGTGATCCTGACCTTGCCGATCGGACTCGGCATCAGCTATCTCTCCCAGCGACTGGTGGTCAAACGATGAGCGCGCAACAGGTCCTTTTCGACGCACCTGGCCCCAAGACCATCGTCCGGTACCGCATCATGGCCGTTGTGGGGTCACTGCTCATCGGGCTGGTCCTGGGCTGGATCGTGTGGAAAATGTGGGAGAAGGACCAGTTGACCGCGGCCAAGTGGTCACCTTTCCTAGAGTCATCCACCTGGCAGAACTACTACATCCCCGCGTTCTGGGACACGATCCGTGCGGCGGCCACCGCCATCGTGCTCTCGATGTTCTTCGGCTTGGCGCTCGCCATGGGTCGTATGTCCGACATCGCTCCGATCCGCTGGGCCACGACAGTTTTCGTGGAGTTCTTCCGCGCGGTGCCGGTGCTGATCATGATGATCTTCACGTTCTACTACCTGTCGTACAACTCGCCGTCCACCAGCGCCTGGAATCCCTTCTTCGGCGTCATCATCGGTCTGACTCTGTACAACTCCTCGGTGATCTGCGAGGTGATCCGCAGTGGGGTCTCCTCCCTGCCTAACGGGCAGCGTGAAGCAGGCCTGTCCATCGGGCTTTCGGGCCCCCAGACACGTCGGATGATCCTTGTGCCCCAGGCCCTGACGTCGATGCTGCCCAGCCTGGTCAGCCAGGTCAGTGTGATCCTGAAGGACACCGCCCTGGGTTACATCATTCTCTACCCCGAGCTCCTGACCAGGGCCCGGCAGCTGGGCTCCGCCGAGGCGAATGTGCTGCCCGCGTACCTGGTCGCGGCCGTGCTGTTCATCCTGATCAACTACGGACTGAGCAAGGTGGCGGAAGCGGTCGAGAACCGTCAGCGCCGTAAGGCAGCGGGTGCCGGAAAGAAGGCGAAGAAGGATGACGAAGAGCCGGGCGGAATAGCAGGTGGAAACGTCGACCGTTCCATGGAGTTCAACCGATCGACCGGTGGAGGCGTCTAGCAATTCTCGTTGGACACAGTGAAAGCCCGGCTCGAGGAGCCGGGCTTCACTTGTTGCGCGAGGTCGTCGCTACGCTCGTTTCTGCTCCCCCGGTTGGACTCGAACCAACAACCTGCCGATTAACAGTCGGCTGCTCTGCCAATTGAGCTACAGGGGAATGCTGAGGCGACTGCTCAGCGACGCCCGACTGTATCAAAACCCACGCCCGGCGACCCAATCCTCACAGAGGGCTCGACGACCCCTGCGTCGGCGGCAGGCCCACCCCGGCGCGCGCCTCTTGACGGACCCGCTCGACCTCGCTGGCCAGTTGGCTGTCGGAGGCCTGAGCGCCACGGCCCAGAGCCACCTGGTCGACCAGCTCGCGGGTGCTGAGCACCGACCGGATGCTCACTCTCGCGGTCCGCTTGGGGCTCAGCTTGACCTCCCGAACCTGCACCACGCTCGCTGAGACCCGGTCACGGAACACTTCGGGGATGCGGCCTGGTCCCGTGAGCGTTCGCATCCGCCACTGCAGTGCGGTCGTGCCCCCCACCCAGCTGAGGCTCAGGATCGCGGAGTCCGGATCCCACGATCCTGTGTCCACCTCGTGCCACGGACGGTCGAGCAGCACTTCCCCCTCGGGTGAGGTCACCACGATGCGATACGTCGTCATCGCCACCCAGGACTGGGTGAAGTCGTCCTGAGCAGCGGCGAGCAGCGCCTCGCCCCGCTGGGTCGCGATGGTGATCGAGTCCGGCAGCTTGGCCGGCCCCTCTGCCTTCTCGACACGTTCCTTGCGGCCTCCGAAGAATGCCACTCTCACTCCATCCTGGCCCGCAAGCGGGCGCGTTCGCGGTGCAATCCGGTCAGTTCCTCACTGAGCGCCCGGGCCTGCGGGTCCTCAGGTGCGCTGCGTTGCAAAGCACTCATCGCGGCCTCGATCCGCTGCCCCAACGACGCGTCGATGGCCCGGTCGACCAGGGAGTCGACGTAGCGCAGCGGCGGCTCACCCGTGCTGGCATCCAACCGCACCGGCAACCCGGCCACGGCCAACTCAGCCACCATAGGCGACGCCAATGGAGGTGTGTGATGGGCCACCGCGCTGGTCCACGCAGCTGCGCTCATGGCGGTCGCCTCCCCCACTCCCCCGGCCTCCCGAACTCCATGCCAGATGGCTTGATGGGCGGGAGCACGAAAGCCATGGACAGGCAGAGCGTTCACCTCGTCAGCGACCAGACAGGCCGGGTACTGGAGCGCCACCTGCAGGAGCTGACGCTCGGCGGCCACCACCGGGTCACGAAGGTCCGGCTGAGGCAGGATCGGGCCACGTGCTGCCCCGTCGTCATCGGGCTCAGGACCATAGTCGTCCCCTGGCTCGCGGTCCTCGGGTGGGGGGCCGTCGCTTTGACCACGACCATAACGAGACGCCGGCGGGCCACTTGGGCGGTTCTGACTTCCACGACGCTCACCAGGAGGCGTGCCCCCCGAGGTGCCGTTGGTCCGTCCGGCCTGCTTGTCCCTGCGGCTCGTGGCCGCAATAGCGGTCGTCACCTCTGCGCCGAAGCGCTGCTCGTCGATGCCGATCCACCCCGCCACCGTGCGGACGTACTCCACGCGTAGGGTCTGGTCGCGAATGGCTCCGACGATCGGGGCCACAGCCCGCATCGCGTCCACGCGCTGCTCGGTGCGGTCCAGGTCGTAGGGCTTCATCGTGGTGCGCACGGCGAAGTCGAACATGGGGACCGCCTGGTCGACCAGCTCCTG
>JBASAN010000420.1:0-1726 GCA_049650625.1 Ornithinimicrobium sp. | reverse complement strand
GCGCAGCGCAGCCCGCTCAGTTCGCCGACTTCGTGCACGCCCGCACGGCGTCGCTGAACCGGACGGCCGTGCTTCTGGTGCCCGACGCAGACGGGGCAGGGAAACTTCTCAGGACGAGCTTGGGCACGACCCGGCGACGGTGGAGAAACGTCGACGGGTCGCCCGAGGCCCGGGTGCGATCCACCATGGTCCGTGCCTTCGTACGGTCCGGCGCCCATGGCCGCCGCCATGAACCCCGGCCCGACCCTCCGGCATCAGCCGTTGCGTTCAACGACGACGCACACCTCGGGGACCCCTTGGAGGGGCTGTCCCTTCGGCAACGGGCCCTCACCGTGCTCATGGCCTTCCACGGCCAGTCCTCGACACAGGCCGCACGGTCGCTCGGCATCAGCCGCCGGATCGCCGCCGCTGAGGAGGCACGGGCCCGCGCGGCCCTCGGGGTGTCCACACTGGATGAGCTGACCCCGATCCTGACCGAGGTCGCCGAGAGCTTCACCCCGCCGGATTCGGATGAGCTCACCGCCTTTGTCGAAGGAGAGGTCCAGACCCGACGAGCGCGGCG
The DNA here is from genome assembly GCA_049650625.1 of Ornithinimicrobium sp. GTDB lineage: Bacteria > Actinomycetota > Actinomycetes > Actinomycetales > Dermatophilaceae > Ornithinicoccus. Next base: position 1,164 of record JBASAN010000420.1, on the reverse strand, counting down.
TCGGCGCGGTGGGATGGCGGCGGTCGGAGCTGTGGCCGCGGCGGTAATCGTGGGCACCAGCCTCGACGGACAGCCGTCCGGCAGCGGCGAGGAGGTCCAGGCGCCCACTCCGGACGCGGACTACAACGAGGGGTACGGACTTCTCGACGGGAAGGCGGCGCCGTACCTGGATGGCTTGGCCTTGCAGCGGACCGAGGTCATCGACTACGCCCTGCGACGCACAGTGGTGCCGGCTCCGGATGTCGACGAAGACGCGCAGGTGTATGCCGCCGCCTACTGTGACCTCCCCGGCAATGCCATGGACGTCGCCACCATCCGCAACGTGATCACGATCCAGGTGGACGAGGATCTCGTGGAGCTCTCGTGCTTGGACCGCGAGGCCGACGTGAGCACGGTCCCTGACCTGCGGCCACTCCCCCGCGGCGTCGACAGTTATACGGTCAGCGTGCCCGGAGCCTGGGCGGGTGCCGGCGCGGCTCATCTGGCGTTGTACAGCGAGGCGGCGTGGTCCTCCTACCCGTTTGCGCCCTTCCCGGAGCACAGCTCACCCCCGGCCGTGCCAGGAGCGCAAGAGGTGGTCACCTCCAGCACCCCTACGACGGTGGACCCCCTGCTGCAGGATCTCCTCGGCGCCGAGCAGGCTGTGCATTCGGTCGATGTGGACGTGAACACGACGATCGACATCACGATCCTCACGCAGCAGCCGGGCCAGCTCCTGGTCGCGCTGGACGGCGTGGTCGTCACCAACGACGGGGAGGAGCTGCTCGGGCTCGGCACGAGCCGTCCCGGCCCTTGGGAGTCTGCTGAACCGCAGCTGCGGCACGGGTTCTGGCGGGGATACTCGGCGTCGGGATTCCACCGCTCCTTCGACTCAGGCGAGCTCGTTCGTCGTGGCATCGACATCACGGACGACCACATCGTGGTGAGTGTCCTGGCCCGCGGCTTCACCGGGGCCGGATGGCAGGTGATCGCCAACACCGATGGTGGCTCAGCGCCGATGGCCCTGTCCCCGGGGTATGCACCGACCCTGCCCGAGTTCGCCCACGGGATGCGCCGCGTCTCCACCTTTCACGTGCCCACCGACGGCGAACCGCATGCAGTGCCCCTGTCGACATCGCGGGCCGACAGCCTCACGTGGGTGGGAGGGTGCGGGCTCGAGACTCC
>JBASAN010000419.1:0-5658 GCA_049650625.1 Ornithinimicrobium sp. | reverse complement strand
AGGAAGCGACAACGTGCTCGTTCCGATGCGCGAGGCGCTGCGGGCGCGGGCCACCGGGGGTGAGGTTGCGGACGCGCTCCGTGAGGTCTGGGGGCAGTACGTGCCGCGTGAGACCTTCTGAGTCGGGTCCCGGTGGGGCCGAGGAGCATCAAGACCTTGCACTGCGGGCCGGTATGGTGGCGTTTTGGCCAGAGCCGCTATGTCCCTATGTCCCCGATGCGAAATGTGATCTGTCGAGCCTCTTGTGACTGCTGAATCCACGACCGCCCCCAGCCCCACCGACGCGGTGACCGCCCGTCTCGTACGCAGTATCGACGATATGCGCGACTCTCTGCTCCGGTGGCGCCACGAGGTGCACCGCTATCCCGAGCTGTCGTGGCAGGAACACCGGACCACCGCGCTCCTGTTGGACGCGCTGCAGGGCACCGGCGCCCGAGTCACGGCCCTGCCGGGGTCGGGGGCCATCGTGGATCTGGGGTCGAGCGACCCGACCCGCCGTGTGGCGCTCAGAGCCGATCTCGACGCTCTGCCCGTCGACGAGGTCACCGGTCTGGACTTCGCCTCCCAGAACCCCGGCGTCACTCACGCTTGTGGGCACGACCTCCATACCGTCGCTGTGCTGGGGGCGGGTCTCGCACTCGCCCACATGCAGGACGAGCTCCTGAGTCGCGACCTCGGCGTGCGGTTGCTGTTCCAGCCGGCGGAGGAGTCCATGCCGGGAGGTGCCCATACGATGATGGATGCGGGGGCCATCACGGGGGTCGACGCCTTGTATGCCGTGCACTGCGACCCCTCGCTCGACGTGGGCCAGGTGGGGCTGAAGTCCGGCCCGATCACCGCCGCCTCCGACTCCATCCGGGTGACCCTGAGCGGGCGCGGCGGCCATACCTCGCGTCCGCACCTGACCTCCGACCTCACCGTCGCCCTCGGCAAGGTCATCACCGAGGTGCCGGCCATCCTGTCCCGTCGGTTGGACCCACGTTCCGGCACGGCCTTGGTCTGGGGTGCGGTCCGGGCAGGTTCGGCGGCCAACGTGATCCCCGCCTCGGGTGAGTGCATCGGCACGTTGCGGATGTTGGACTCGCACACCTGGGACACCACCGCCCCCCTGATCGAGGAGATCGTGCACGCCGTGGTCGCGCCCTACGGCGTCCACGCCAAGGTCCGGCACGTCAAAGGTGTGCCGCCGGTCGACAACGACGCCGTCGCGGTGTCGATCTTCGACGTGGCGGCGCGGGCGGTGATCGGCCCGGACGCCGTCGTGCCGACGCAGCAGTCGCTGGGTGGTGAGGACCTCGGTTGGTATCTGACCGAGGTCGCCGGAGCGATGGCGCGACTGGGAACCCGCACTCCCGGTGGCCCCACCTTCGAGCTGCACCAGGGAGATCTGGTGGTCGATGACGAGGCACTCCTGCACGCCGCAAAGATGCTGGCGTTCGTGGCCCTGCACTGAGGGCAGATCACCTTTGCGTCACGTTTGGTCGCTGGCCCCGGTAAGAATCTTCGACCCGGCACCCGCCGGGGGTACGATCTGCCGCGTGGGGCTCCCGTCCGATGGTGCATCCACGCTCTGTGTTCACGTACCGAAGGAGAAACCTGTGCGTCAGGTCATCAAGCTTGCTGCCGTCTCGGCCGCTGCCACCCTCGTGCTCGCCGCCTGCGGCGACGCCCCCGACGACGAGCCGACGAGCGGAGGCTCGGAGGACTCCGCCGACTCCAGCGCCGACAGCGCAGCGGGGAGCGAAGACTTCCAGGCCTGCATGGTCTCCGACGCTGGTGGGTTCGACGACCAGTCGTTCAACCAGTCCGGCCGGGAGGGCATGGAGGCTGCGGAGTCCGAGCTCGGGATCCAAACCACCCTGGTGGAGTCCCAGTCCGACGCCGACTACGCCACCAACGTGAACACCCTGGTGTCCCAAGGTTGCGACCTGACGATCGGGGTCGGATTCCTGTTGGAGGACGCTATCCAGACCGCGGCCGACAGCAACCCCGACGTCAACTTCGCCCTGGTCGACTCCTCCTTCTCCGACGCGGACTTCGCGCCGGTGGAGATCGAGAACGCCAAGCCCATCCTGTTCAACACTGCGGAGGCGAGCTTCCTGGCGGGCTATCTGGCCGCGGGAATGAGCGAGTCCGGCACCGTGGCCACCTTCGGCGGCGTGCAGATCCCCTCGGTGGCGATCTTCATGGACGGCTTCGCCGATGGGGTAACGAAGTACAACGATGACAACGACAGCGACGTCACGGTCCTGGGATGGGACAAGGAAGCGCAGTCCGGGTCCTTCTCCGGTGACTTCGACAACCAGAGCCAGGGTCAGACGCTGACCGACCAGTTCATCGCCCAGGGGGCCGACATCATCATGCCGGTCGCCGGGCCCGTGGGGCTGGGAGCCGTCGCGGCTGCTCAGGGTACTGAAGGCACGAAGATCATCTGGGTCGACTCCGACGGCTTCGAGACCACCGACGCCGGGGACATCATGCTGACCTCGGTGTTGAAGCAGATCGGTCCGGCCGTCGACTCGACCATCACCGAGTCCGTCAACTCCGGCTTCACCAACGAGCCGTACGTCGGCACGCTGGAGAACGACGGGGTCGGCCTGGCCCCGTTCCACGACTTCGAGGGTGAGGTTCCCGAGGAGCTGAGCGCCAAGGTCGAGGAGTACAAGCAGCAGATCATCGACGGCACGCTGACCGTCGAGTCGCCGAACGCCCCGTAGGTTAAGCACCACCACGCAGGTCCAGCGGCCCGACCCGATGGGTCGGGCCGCTGCCGCGTCTGAGCACGAGCGACAGGAGCAATGGCTGTGAAACTGGAACTCCGAGGGATCACCAAGCGGTTCGGATCCCTGGTGGCCAACGACTCGATCGACGTCGTGGTCGAGCCGGGGGAGATCCATGCCCTGCTGGGTGAGAACGGTGCTGGCAAGAGCACGCTGATGAACGTTCTCTACGGGCTGTACGAACCGGACGAAGGTCAGATCCTGCTCGACGACGAGCCGGTGGACTTCAACGGTCCCGGTGACGCGGTGGCGGCAGGCATCGGCATGGTGCACCAGCACTTCATGCTCATCCCGGTCTTCACCGTGGCCGAGTCGGTCGCCCTCGGGTTCGAGCCGACCAGCACGGCCGGGGTCCTCAACCTCGCGCGCGCTCGGGAGCGGGTCATCGAGATCAGTGAGCGCTTCGGGTTCCATGTCGACCCGGACGCCCTGATCGAGGACCTGCCGGTCGGGGTCCAGCAACGGGTGGAGATCATCAAGGCGCTCTCCCGGGACGCCAAGGTCCTCATCCTGGACGAGCCGACCGCGGTGTTGACGCCGGCCGAGACCGACGAGCTGATCTCGATCATGGGTGAGCTCAAGGAGTCCGGCACGTCCATCGTCTTCATCACCCACAAGCTGAGGGAGGTTCGCGCGATCGCCGACCGCATCACCGTGATCCGACGAGGGGCCGTGGTCGGCCAGGCCAGCCCGGAGTCCACGGAGACCGAGCTCGCCTCATTGATGGTGGGTCGCTCCGTCAGCCTGTCCATCGACAAGGAGGATGCCGATCCCGCAGAGGTGGCTTTGCGGATCAAGGGGGTCACCGTCCTCAGCCCCACCAACGTCGCGTTGGTCGACCGTCTGTCGCTGGACGTACGGCGGGGCGAGATCCTGTGTGTGGCGGGGGTACAGGGCAACGGGCAGACCGAGCTCGCCGAGGCCATCCTCGGCCTGACCGACATCGACGCCGGTGCTATCACGTTGGACGGCACGAATCTGGCTGATCTCGGGGTCCGGGAGCGGCTGCACGCTGGGATCGGCTTCGTGCCGGAGGATCGGTCGACGGACGGGGTGATCGGTTCGTTCTCCATCGCTGAGAACCTGATCCTGGACCTCTACCACACACCACCGTTCGCTCGCGGCGTCTCCATGAGCCCGGCCAAGGTCCGGGAGAACGCCGGGCAGCGCACCCAGGAGTTCGACGTGCGGCTGACGGACGTCAACGACCCCATCTCGACCCTGTCTGGCGGCAATGCCCAGAAGGTCGTGCTGGCCCGGGAGATGTCGAGGCCGCTCAAACTCTTGATCGCCTCACAACCCACCCGGGGTCTGGACGTCGGGTCGATCGAGTTCGTGCACTCGCGCTTCGTCGACGAACGGGACAAGGGGACGCCCGTGCTCATCGTCTCGACCGAGCTGGACGAGGTCATTGCCCTCGCAGACCGGGTCGCCGTGATGTACCGGGGCAAGGTCGTCGGCGTCGTCGATGCCGCCGAGTCCCCGGACGGCATCAGCCGTGACGTGCTCGGGCTGATGATGGCCGGCGTGCCGTTGGACGAGGCACGCAGCAAACAACACACCCCCCAGGCGGACAAGGAGGCTTCGCGATGAGCCCGGAGCCGGAGAAGACCGAGCCGCAGGGGGCCGAGCCCACGGCGACCGAGATGGCAGAGACGACGGAGAGCGAGGTCGACGCGCGCAGTGACATCGTGCGCCAGATCGTCGGCGGCAACGCTGCCATCTCGGCGCTGGCCATCGTCCTCTCGCTCGCCATCGGTGGAGTGTTGATCGCCTTTGCCAACGAGAACGTCCGGGAAGCCTCGACCTACTTCTTCTCCCGCCCCGCCGACATGCTCGGCGAGGCCTTCAACGCGGTCCGCTCGGCCTACAGCGCGCTGTTCCGGGGCTCGATCTTCGACTGGCGGCAGGACACGTTCGCGGCCCAGGTGAGGCCGCTGACGAACTCCATGGTCTTTGCCACCCCGCTGATCCTGGCCGGTCTCGGGATCGCGGTGGCCTTCCGTGCCGGGTTGTTCAACATCGGCGCGCAGGGTCAGATCATCATTGGCGCCATCTTCGCCTCCTACATCGGCTTCGCCTGGGACCTCCCGGTCGGCCTCCACCTCCTGTTGGCCATCCTGGGCGGGGCGGTCGGCGGCGCCGTCTGGGGAGCCATCCCCGGGGTGCTCAAGGCGCGCTTCGGGGCCAACGAGGTGATCGTCACCATCATGCTCAACTACATCGCCGTCTACACGATCAGCTACACCTTGAGCCAACCGGTGTTCAACCCGGGCCGCTCGGGTCAGCGCAGTCCCGCCATCGCCGACAGCGCCACCTATCCGTTGCTCATCCCGGACTGGTTGGTGCCGGGCAACAGCTTCCGTCTGCACTGGGGTTTCGTGGTCGCGCTGATCGCGGTCGGTGTCGTCTGGTGGCTGCTGGAGCGATCCACGATCGGGTTCGAGCTGCGGGCCGCGGGGGCCAACCCGCACGCTGCGCGGACCGCGGGGATGTCGGTCGGCAAGGTCACCGTCATCACCATGGTCATCGCCGGTGGCCTAGCGGGCCTGGCGGCCACGGCGCAGGTGCTCGGAACCGAGGGCTCGTTGACGGCGGGAGTAGCGGCCTCCTACGGCTTCGATGCCATCACCGTGGCGTTGCTGGGGCGATCCAAACCGGTCGGGACCCTGTTGGCCGGACTCCTCTTCGGAGCGCTGAAGTCCGGCGGATTCCTCATGCAGGCCGAGACCCAGACGCCGATCGACATCATCTTGGTGGTGCAGTCGATCATCGTGCTGCTGATCGCGGCGCCCCCACTGATCCGCGCCATCTTCCGGCTTCCTGACCCTGACCGGCCCCGGCGACGAGCAACGAAAACGGCCCCGCAGGAGGTGGC
>JBASAN010000418.1:0-5671 GCA_049650625.1 Ornithinimicrobium sp. | reverse complement strand
GGTGAGCTCGGGCTCGATGACCTTGGCCAGCACCTTGCCGAGCTCAACGCCCCACTGGTCGAAGGAGTTGACGTCCCAGATCACACCCTGGACGAACACCTTGTGCTCGTACAGCGCGACCAACATCCCGAGGGTGTGGGGCGTCAGAGCGTCCAACAGCATCGTGGACGTGGGGCTGTTGCCCTTGAAGGTCTTGTGAGCGACCAGCACTCCGGTCACGCCGTCGTCCTCGACCTCCTCTGCGGTCTTACCCATCGCGAGCGCCTCGGTCTGGGCCAGGAGGTTGGCGGTCAACAGGTCGTGGTGGTCGCCCAGCGACCCCTCGCCGGTGTGGAAGGGCTTCACCACCCCGATGAAGTCCGCCGGGATCAGCTTCGTGCCCTGATGGATCAGCTGGTAGAAGGCGTGCTGCCCGTTCGTCCCGGGCTCACCCCAAACCACGGGTCCGGTCTGGGTGTCCACCGGCGAGCCGTCGATCGTGACGGACTTGCCGTTGCTCTCCATGTCCAGCTGCTGCAGGTAGGCCGAGAAGCGCTGCAGGTACTGGCTGTAGGGCAGCACCGCGTGCGTGTCGGCGCCGAAGAAGTTGCCGTACCAGACCCCGAGCAGTCCCATCAGCACCGGCAGGTTCTCCTCGAACGGCGCGGTCCGGAAGTGCTCGTCGACCTCGCGGAAGCCAGCCAACATGTCCTCGAAGCCATCCGGTCCGATCGCGACCATCAGCGAAAGGCCGATCGCGGAGGTGAACGAGTAGCGACCACCCACCCAGTCCCAGAAGCCGAACATGTTGTCGGTGTCGATGCCGAAGTCGGCCACCAGCTCGGCGTTGGTCGAGACCGCGACGAAGTGCTTGGCCACGGCGTCGTCGCCGAGGGCGTCGACCAGCCACTCCCGAGCGGTGGTGGCGTTGGTCAGCGTCTCGATGGTGGTGAACGTCTTGGAGGCGACGATGAACAACGTCTGCGCCGGGTCCAGGTCGCGGGTGGCCTCGAACACGTCGGTGGCGTCGACGTTGGACACGAACCTGAAGTCCATCTCCCGGTGGCTGTAGTCCTTCAGCGCTCCGTAAGCCATCGCGGGGCCCAGGTCCGATCCACCGATACCGATATTCACCACGGTGGTGATGCGCTCGCCGGTGTGCCCGGTCCACTCCCCGCTGCGGACCTGGTCGGCGAACGTCCGCATACGCCCCAGCACTTCGTGCACATCGGGCACGACATTGTGGCCGTCGACCTCGATCGTGGCATCGGAGGCCGCCCTCAGTGCGGTGTGCAGCACCGCGCGGTCCTCCGTGGTGTTGATCTTCTCCCCGGAGAACATCGCCTCGGTGCGCTCGGACAGACCACGGGCCTTGGCCAGGTCGATCAGCAAGGCGAGCGTCTCGTCGGTGATCCGGTGCTTGGAGTAGTCGAGGTAGACGCTCCCGACGGCAGCGTTCAGCCGCTGCCCCCGATCGGGGTCGTCGGCGAAGAGTGACCGCAGATGGACCCCCTTCATCTCCTCGTAGTGCTGCTCGAGAGCCTGCCATTCGGGAAGTCCGGTGACCGTCATACCTCCAGTCTTTCGCATCACCGCCCCTTCTGGCATCTCGACGTGCCCACGCCCCTGCACCGACGACCGATCCACCCCCAGGAGTGGGGCCGAAGGGCTCTACTGCTCCGCGAGCGTGGCGGCTACCGTCACACCATGGTGACTGGAGGTAAAGGCGACGTGCCGATTCGCGGGTACCTGCTCGATGACCACGAGCTCGTCCGCCGCGGCCTGCGTGATCTCCTCAGCGCCGAGCCCGACGTGACGATCGTGGGAGAAGCGGGGACCGCCGCCGCAGCCCGCGCGCAGATCCCGGCTCTACGACCGGACGTCGCCGTGTTGGACGCTCGCCTTCCGGACGGGTCGGGCATCGAGGTATGCCGGGACGTGCGGGCGCAGGACCCCAGCATCCGAGCCCTGATCCTCACCTCCTACGACGACGAGGATGCGCTGTTCGCCTCCATCATGGCCGGAGCCGCCGGGTTCGTGCTCAAGCAGATCAGCGGGTCCGGGCTTGTCGACGGCATCCGGGCCGTCGCCCGAGGTGAGTCCTTGCTGGACCCGGCGGCCACCGCCCGGGTGATGGACCGGATGCGTCGCGGCGACGCCCGGCAGCGACAGCTCGAGGTGTTGACCCCCCAGGAGCAGCGGGTACTGGCCTTGATCACCGAGGGCATGACCAACCGTCAGATCGGGGCGCACCTCAGCCTCGCGGAGAAGACGATCAAGAACTACGTCTCCTCCATCCTGGCCAAGCTGGGGCTGGAGCGTCGCACCCAGGCCGCCGTGCTCGGCGCGCGCCTTCTCGACGAGTAGATCCCTGCAGCCAGGGACTTCAGTCACCTCGATCCCGGGACCAACGACTCTACCGATCCACTACCTCAGGTAGCAGATTGGACGGTACGGGTAGACGTCGTCCAGACAACACGGCACCACCACCCGCACCGGACACCGGCATCGACCAGGAAGAGGCAACGCCATGAGCGCTCAGCTAGAGCAGAGACACACAGACCACGGGGCGACCGAGCACACGCCCCATCATCAGCATCTCGACAACCCGGCCGCCCGGATCGTCCTGGGGGTGCTGCGCATCCTGTTCGGGATCACCTTCCTGTGGGCCTTCTTCGACAAGCTCTTCGGCTTCGGTAAGGCCACGCCGAGCGAAAGCTCCTGGATCAACGGCGGCGACCCGACCTTCGGCTATCTGTCCAACAACGAGGGCACGTTCTCCTCGCTGTTCACCGGCCTGGCGGGTCAGGGCTGGGTGACGTGGCTGTTCATGGCTGGACTGCTCGGCATCGGCGTCGCCCTCCTCACCGGGGCCGGCATGCGGATCGCTGCCGTCACCGGTGGCCTGCTGTATCTGTTCATGTGGCTCTCGGCTTTCCCGCTGGACAACAACCCGTTCGTCGACGACCACCTCACCGGTGCCGTCACGGTGGTGTTCTTCGCCCTGGCCGGCGCGGGAGACACACTCGGAGTGGGCACCTGGTGGAAGCAGACCTCACTGGTGCAGCGCATGCCGTTCCTGCGCTAGACGACGTCACGTCAGCGGCACCTGCCATCGGAGCACGGTGCCGCCGGGCGTGTGGGTCAACAGCTCGAGCGCGCCGCCGCGTTCTCGGGCACGTTCACGGGCGTTCCGCAGGCCGCTCTCCCGCACCGTGGCGGGCAGGCCCACGCCGTCGTCGGTCACCGTGATCACGAGCCGGTCCTCGTCGATCTGCACGTCGATATCGGCCGACGTGGCCTGCGCGTGACGGGCGACGTTGGACAACCCCTCGCGCAACACCATGAGCAGGGCCACCCCGCGGTCCACGTCGATCGCGCTGTCGATGGGGCCGGCGAAGTGCAGGGTGGGCATGAAGCCGAGGTTCTGCGCGTAGCTGTGCACCAGCTCGCGGACCTGGGCCCGCACCGAGGTGCCGTCGTTGACGGGGGTCAACGCGAAGATCGTGGCCCGGATGTCGTGAATGGTGGCGTCGAGCTCACTGATCGTGCGCTCGACGCGCTCGAGCACCTCGGGCTCGGGGCGCAACCGCGCCGCTCCCTGCAGGGTCAGCCCGGCTGCAAAGATGCGCTGGATGACCAGGTCGTGCAGGTCGTGGGCGATCCGTTCGCGGTCGCCCACCTTCATGAGCGCATCGTGGTTCGCCGCGGCACTGACACGATCCAGCACCAGACCGACCTCTTCGGCCAGAGAGTCCACGAAGTCCTCGGTGACCCGGGGGCTCACCGCCGCGAGAGCGCGCCAGCCCACCACCACCAGGACCACCGGGTCCCCCTCGCGCAGCCGCACCGGCACCGTGCTGGTATGCCGGGGGCCACGTTGGCCCTGGAGGAGGGACTTGGTGGTCAGCTCCGCGCCGTGGAAGCCGATCTGGGTGGAGGTGACCTGCTCGATGTCGTCCACCAGATCGGCCAGAATGCGGTCGACCTGGGGGCGCTGCGACCCTTCGCCCGATCGCGTCATGGCCAATACCCTGCGCGAGGATGGATCACCGGATCCGGGGGCGAGGATGAGGGCAGCGTCCGCTCCGGTGACCCGGACCGCCTGCTCGGTCACCAGCGACAGCGCATGGGTGGGGTCGTCCTGGGACAGCAGGAGTCGGTTGATCTCGCGCAGACCCTCGACGGTCGTGCGGCGCAGGTCCGCTTCCAGGCGTTGCCGGGTGACGTCGATGACCACCCCGGCCAGCGATGCCAGTGCCTCGAGGGCCAGCTGGTCCTGGTCGTCGAAGGGCCGACCGTCGACCTTCTCGGTCACGTAGAGGTTGCCGAAGACATGCGGACCGGTGCGGATCGGCATACCCATGAAAGTGCGCATGACGGGGTGCCCCGGGGGGAACCCGATGGAGTCCGGCTCTTCGGTCAGGTCGTCGAGCCGCAGGCCGTGGGGGTCGCGGATGACCCGGCCCAGGATGCCCAAGCCGCGCGGCGCGTCACCGATGAGGTCTCGTTCCGCCTCGTCCATCCCGCTGGTGATGAAGTGGCTGAGGTAGGTGGGGTCATGCTCGGCCAGCACCCCGAGCGCTCCGTACTGAGCCCCGGTCACCGCCCGGGCCAGGTCCACGGTGCGCTGCAGCACCGAGCTCAGGTCTCCGTCCTCGACCCCGCTGAGCTCGTGCACCTCGCTCATCAGGAGCCGCATCCGGTCTTGCACCGGCTGGGCGTCGGCGCTCGCAGAGGGGTCCATGGGCCCAACGTAGTCGCAGCTTGCCGCGAGCCGGCCTGATTCCTGGGACCTTTGGCCCTATGCACCCCCGGTCAGGCCGCGCACGCTGGACGTATGAACGGAACCGAAAACCCAGATGGCATCGAGAGCGTTTCCACCTCGGAGTGCTGGCGCCTGCTGCGCGAAGCAACTGTTGGTCGGGTTGCGGTCGTCCGTAACGGCCAACCCGACCTCTTCCCGGTCAACCACATCGTCGACCACGGCACCGTGGTCTATCGGACCGGTCCCGGCGCCTTGTTCACCTCGACGCTGCATCAGGACGTCGCCTTCGAGGTCGACGGCTTCAACGAGGAAGCGGCCTGGAGCGTCGTGCTGCACGGGAGAGCTACCGAGAGCAGTCAGATCACCGATCTCATCGACGGCTTCACGCTGCCCCTAGCCCCCTGGCAGCCCGGCGACAAGCCACGGTTCGTGCGGATCGAGCCGAGCGAGGTCAGTGGCCGACGCTTCCAGCGGATCCACCACGGTGAGACGGCGCAGGCCTCGTCATGAGCGTCGCCAAGGACCTCCATCCGATCGTCGTCGGGTACGACGCTTCCGAGCCAGCCTCCGTCGCCCTGGTCTGGGCCGGCCAGCTGGCCCAGAGTCTCTCCGTGCCCGTCACGGTGCTGCACGCCGCCGAGACCTTGGTCTACGCCCAGGACTCGTCCTTCGGCTACAAATCTCCTGAGGAGGAGCGTGCATTCGCCGAGCAGGTGGCCGAGGAGGGCGCACAACGCCTACGGTCCCTGCACCCCGATCTGACCGTCACCGCTGTGGGCACCCGGAGCAGCGCCACCGTGGCGCTCGACCAGTCCTCGATCATGGCCTTGCTCATCGTGGTCGGTAGCCACGGGCGCGGACGGGTCGGCGCCCTGAGGCTTGGCGCGACCGCATACGCCGTCGGTGGTCACGCTCGCTGCCCCG
>JBASAN010000417.1:0-1557 GCA_049650625.1 Ornithinimicrobium sp. | reverse complement strand
ACGGTATCGACGTCTACTTCGACAACGTCGGCGGGGAGCACCTCGAGGCGGCCATCGGGAGTCTGCGACAGGGCGGTCGCGTCGCGGTGTGCGGGATGATCTCGGTCTACAACGACACCGAGCCGGCTCCCGGGCCGCGCAACCTGGCCCGGTTGATCCAGACCCGGGGCACCATCCGCGGCTTCCTGGTCGGGGACCACTGGGACCTGAGCAGCGAGTATGCCGAGCGGGCGGCCGGATGGCTGGCCTCGGGCGAGCTGACCTCACGCGAGACGTTCCGCGACGGGATCGACGGCGCGGTCGACGCGTTCCTCGGAGTCCTGCAGGGGGAGAACACCGGGAAGATGATCGTCCGTCTCTGAGTCGTGGTGAGGCGGGCCCCGACGCAGGTGCGAGAGACTGATCTGTGATGCCCACTCTTGAAGCACTGATCCCGCCCGGCCCGCCCGACGCCGACGCCCTCTACACCGTCTTCGCGCAGTGGGCCCAGGAGCAGGGCACCTCGCTCTACCCGCATCAGGACGAAGCCATCATCGAGCTGCTCGGTGGGGCCAACGTCATCCTGTCCACGCCCACCGGGTCCGGGAAGTCGCTGGTGGCCACGGCCGCGCACTTCCAGGCCCTGGCGCAGGACCGGGTCAGCTTCTACACCGCCCCCATCAAGGCGCTGGTGAGCGAGAAGTTCTTCACGTTGTGCACCATCTTCGGCGCCGACAACGTGGGCATGGTCACCGGCGACGCCTCGGTCAACGCCGACGCCCCGATCATCTGCTGCACCGCGGAGATCCTGGCCAACATCGCCTTGCGCGAGGGCGACCAGGCCGACGTCGGGCTGGTCATCATGGACGAGTTCCACTTCTACTCCGAGCCCGATCGCGGCTGGGCCTGGCAGGTCCCGATGCTGGAGCTGCCGCAGGCCCAGTTCCTGCTGATGTCGGCCACCCTCGGCGACGTCAGCGGGTTCGTGGACGACCTGACCGCACGGACCGGTCGCCCTACCGCCGTCGTCGACGACGCCGAGCGACCCGTGCCCCTGTCGTTCAGCTGGGCGATGACTCCGTTGCCGGAGACGATCAGCGACCTGCTGACCTCTCGGCAGGCGCCGATCTACATCGTGCACTTCACCCAGAAGGACGCACTGGAGCAGGCGCAGGCCCTGATGTCGCTGAAGATGGCGACCCGGGAGGACAAGGACGCCATCGCCGCTCGGATCGGAGCCTTCCGGTTCACCTCCGGCTTCGGCAGGACCCTGTCCACCCTGGTGCGCAACGGCATCGGGGTCCACCACGCCGGCATGCTGCCGCGCTACCGGCGGCTCGTCGAGCAGCTCGCCCAGGACGGGCTGCTCAAGGTCATCTGCGGCACCGACACCCTCGGGGTCGGCATCAACGTCCCGATCCGCACGGTGCTGTTCACCGCCTTGACCAAGTTCGACGGGTCGCGGCAGCGGGTGCTGAAGGTGCGCGAGTTCCAGCAGATCGCCGGACGGGCGGGCCGGGCCGGTTTCGACACCCAGGGGTATGTGGTGGTGCAGGCCCCGGAGCACACGATCGAGAA
>JBASAN010000416.1:0-7557 GCA_049650625.1 Ornithinimicrobium sp. | reverse complement strand
GATGGCGACTCCACCGTTGCCCTGGTAGGTGTTCTGGATCTCACCCGTGTCACTGTCACTGTCGGGTCGGTCCAGCTCCTGGTCCGGTGAGCCCTCAGGGGCCCCGACGATGGAGTAGTTCGGGGAGTACTCGCCGAAGTAGATCCGGGGCTCGTACTCACCCAGGTCTCCGACCGGCGGAATGTTCTGCTCGTAGAAGATCGGCTCACCCGTCGGCGTGCGCTGGTTGCCGTAGGCCGCCACCACACCGAACCCGTGGGTGTACCGGGTGTGGTCGTTGACCCAGTTGCGCTGGGCGTCGTCGACGCCCTCCAGGCGCAGCTCGCGGACCGCGATCACGGTGTCGACCAACTCGCCCTCGACCTCGTACCGGTCGACGTCGAGCGCCTCCGGGAACTGGTAGTAGCTCCGCACACCCTGCAGCTGTCGGTAGGTCGGCGAGACCACCGAAGGGTCGACGATACGGATGCCGGGAATGGTGTCGGCGTCCTCACGCAGCTGGCCAGGAGAGACTTCGGTGCTCGCGTTGTAGGCGGTGAACTCCGTGTCCTCGAGGTCGTAGGCCTCCAACGTGGCGTCGATGTTCTTCTGGATGAACGGCGCCTCCAGCGTGGCCTCGGAGGGGCGCACCCGCAACGACTGGATCAACGCAGGATAGGCACCGCCGACCAACAGGGCGACGACGACGAGGCCCGCGAGCCCGATGATCGGGAGTCGCCACGTCTTGGTCCAGATCGTGCTGATGAAGAAGAGGGCGACCAAGGCAGCAGCGATGGCCAGGACCCCCCTGGTGGGAAGCACGGCGTTCACGTCGGTGTAGTTCAAGCCGGTGATGCGCTGATGCTGGGAGGTGGTCAGGCTGTACCGCTCCAGCCAGTAGGCCACAGCTCGCACCCCCAGCAGAGCAGCGAAGAGCACCACAAGGTGGATCCGCGCAGCGCGAGTCGTCCGGTCCCCCGGCGACTGCAGCTGGATGCCCCCGTAGACGTAGTGGGTCAGCAGGGCACCCAAGAGCGCAAGTCCCAGGACCAGGGTGGCGAAGCTGACCAGCACGTCCAGGAACGGCAACGTGAAGATGTAGAAGCCGACGTCCATGTTGAACTGCTCGTCGGTGACGTCGAAGGGCTGCCGGTTCAGCCACAGCAGCACCGTCTCCCACTGCGCCATGGCTGCGGCGCCGGAGAACGCGCCCAAAGCGATCGGCACGCCGAGGAACACCAGACGTCGCACCGGCTCCAAGGCGGCGCGGTAGCGATCCAGGTTGGCCTGCTCCGGGCTACTGGGTGCATAGATCGGACGCTTGCGGTAGGCGATGGTCAACGAGGACCACACGACCAAGCCGGTCACCACACCCGCGATGGCGAAGAGCGCGACCTGCGTCCCGAGGCGGGTGGTCAGCACGGAGCGGTAGCCGACGGAGTCGACCCAGAGGAATTCTGTCCACAGCTGAGCCAGCCAGGTGATCAGGGCGATAACGGCCACCACGACCGCGATCGTCGGGCCGAGGCGCCCGCCACCGGACCGGCCGCGTCCTCGCCCCGGACCGCGCGGGGGAGGTCCCCCGGCTCGGGGGGCTCCGGTGGGTCCCGGCATACCACCCAGTCCACCGTTGGGACTCGAGCCGCTGCCCCCCGTGGGTCCATGGGCAGAGCTGCTGCCCCCTTGCCCCGAATTGTCCTGGCCGTCGTCGTCGTTGGGCCCCGGCCCCTCCGTCTGGCTCACGACTGACCTGCTCCTGTGCTGTGGGAAGTCCGCACGACGGGCGTATGCCGTGTGGGCGTGTCGCGACAACCTAACCGACGTTCCTGACAGATCCTTGGGGCGCTCCCCGGTCGCGCCACCCTCCGGGGCTGCTCGGTGAGAAGATGGCGGGATGTCTGCCCCTGACGCCGCTGACCCCAGCGCACTCTCCCCGACCGCGTCCACGCCCGTCTCCGCAGGACTTCGAGCAGCCGCCGTGGACACCGAACGTCACGTGTCTCGCGCCGGCTGGGACCAGGGTCCTCGGATGTTCGCCCTGGTCTCCAACGCCCTGCTGGCCGAGCGCGAGCCCTCGATGAGCGACCAGCTCGAAGGGTCCGACCCCGCCGGCTTCACCGCGGTGGAACAGGAGGGCCTGCCCTCCACCAGCGACATCGAGTCGATGCTGGCCCGGGTGGCCTGGCCCGAGGACGTCGCCGGCGTTGCGCTGGCCATCGAGCGCATCGTGGTGCCTCCGGAGGCAGAGCGCGACCTACCGGACGACCCGGACGGGGCCACCCAAGCGCTGATGGACCATCCCGACCGCCAGGACGTCCGCATCCTCGCGGCGGTGATCCGGGGCGAGGAGTCGATCTGCCTGCTCCGCCAGCGCCAGCACGATGCGGACGAGAACGTCGCTATCGGCTCCGACATCGCGCCGGGCCTGGTCCACGCCCTTTCCGCCACCCTGCTCGACGACACCGGTGGGGATGACGCAGCGGCGGACGGACACGACGGGGCCTGAGCCGACGCCGACAACCGCATCAGCACTGCGGCAGAGACGCCTCCGGGTCCTTGCCGACCGCTTCGACGACGTCCCGGGCCTCGTCGAAGGTCGCGACCTTGGCCACCTTCAGCCCCTCGGGTACGTGTCCGACCACGTCCGGGCAGTTGTCCGCGGGGGCCAGGAAGTAGTCCGCGCCTTCGTCCTGAGCACCGATCATCTTCTGCGCGATACCGCCGATCGGGCCGACATCCCCCTCGGAGTTGATCGTGCCCGTCCCGGCGAAGTCCTGACCGCCCGTCAGCTCGCCGGGAGTGATGCTGTCGTAGATGGCCAGGGTGAACATCAGTCCTGCCGAGGGTCCACCGACGTTGCCGGCGTTGACCGTGATGTCGAAAGGCAGGTCGAAGTCCGAGGCGGGGTAGACCCCGATGATCGTCCGGCTCGCCTCGGTGCCATCCGCAGAGGTGTCGGTCTGCTCGCCTGTGGGCACCATGATCTTCTGCTCGGCGCCGTCCCTGACGATGGTGAACTCCACCTCGTCGCCAGGAGTGACGTCCTGCAACACCTCGCGCAACTCGTCGGGGGTCTGGATGCTGTCGCCGGCCACGGCCAGGATCTGGTCGTTGACTGATAGCACGCCGTCTGCGGGAGCATCGACCAGCACCTGAGCCACCTTGACCTCCTCCGGCACATCCTCGCCGATCGCCCGCAGCGCCACCACCGCGGCCTGCTGCTGTGAGTCGGTCATCAGCTCGAGGTTCTGCTCGCGGACCTCGTCCGGGGTCACGTCCTCGGGGAAGACGTCGCGCTCGTCCGCGATCGCCGACGAGGAGTCGAAGTGGGCACCGAGCCACTCCCAGGCGCTGACCGGGAAGCGGGGGCCACCACTGAGCGTGATCGTGGTGAAGTCCAGCGTGCCCGAGGTGGGATACGTCGGCAGACCATTGACCGAGATAACGTCCGTCCCGTCCACCTGGCCGAGGGCGTCGTAGGCGGGTCCCGGGCGGTAGATGACCTTGGGCACGCTGATGAGGTTGAGAACGGCCACGGTGGCGACCAGCACCACCACGGTGGCCAGCGCCACAGCCGCGCGGCGGGAGATGCCGGTGTGAGCCGGACGAGTCAGGGGTTGAGCCATGGGTCTACAGACCTACCCATGCTTGCTCTCCCCCGACAAAATGCTGGCGCTTCCAGATCGGCACCCTCGCTTTGCACTCCTCGATCAGCTGGCGGGCGCCATCGAAGGCCTGAGCCCGGTGCTCGGCGGAGACCACGCAGATCACCGCACGGTCCCCGACCGCCAACTCCCCTTCACGGTGCAACGCCACGACACCGCATACCCCTGGTCGTGCCGCCACGTCCTCTGCCACGGCACGCAGGGCCTCACCGGCCTGCGGATGGGCGCTGTAGTCCAGCTGCGTGACCCCGTCACGCCCCCCGTCGTGCTCGCGGACCATTCCGATGAACACGGCGACGGCTCCGGCCCGCGGATCAGCCACCACGTCCAGCGCGGCATCGAGGGAAAGGGGCTCGGTTTGGACACCCACCCAGGTGGACGGTGCGGTCTGCGTCATCGGGTCATCATGGCGCACCAACCCTGGGACGAGCCTGGGAGCGAACCCTCAGCTGCGCTTCCGTCGGCGCCGCATGAGGGCGGCCGTCGCTGCGACGGCCAGCCCGGTGCTGACCGCGCCGGCCGCCCCGATGGCTGCGTCCCGCCGCTCAACCCGTCGGGCCATCACGGCATGGTGGCCACGGACCTCCTCGAGCAGGATGGACAGGCAGGTCGAGTTGTCGTACGCGGGATACCACCCGTGGGCGGCCAGCTGTTGCGGTGCGATCACCCACGGGTAGGACACGTAGGCCAAGTCGGTGGAAGGCAAGGGGATAACCCCCACCCGGTGCAGGCGGTCCGCCGCACTATGGGCCGCACTGGGAGACATCTCCACACTACGCATGCCCGAGATCTCCTCGACCTCATGCTGGCTCAGGCTGCCCCAGGAGCCGACGGTCACCTGCTCCTCCAGCTCTTCATGGGCCACGATCGACACCGCAGTCGCCAAGTCCTCGACGTGGCAGAACTGCCAGGTCGGGGTGCGCCCACGCAGGGTGAGCAGCCGCGGAGCCTCGAAGTGACGCGAGATCATCGTGTCCAGCCCGTGCCCGACCAGCGCCGCAGGGCGGACGGAGGTGATCCGCAGGCCGGGGTGCACCGAGCGGGCTACGGTGAGGAGCTGCTCGACCTCGACCAGGTCCGCGACGATCCCCTCGGTGTCGCCGGCCAACGCGGCCGAGTCCTCGGGCAGTGGGATCGGGTTGTCCTCGCGAGCGCCGTAGACCATGGCGCTGGTGATCACCACGAGATGCTCGACCCCCGCAGCCGCTGCTGCGGTGCTCAAAGTCTGGATCTCGCGGATCAGGCGAGAGCGTCGCAGGGCCGACTGCTCGTTCAGCGCCGCCGCGAGGTTGGCGTCGTGAGCGACATGGACCAGCACGTCGATGTCCCCGAGGGCACTGACCACCGATGGGGAGGTGATCTCGCTGAGGCGCCACTCCACGTCGCCCTCGGTGCCAGCGCGCGTGTCGACCCCCACGACCCGGTCCCCGGCCGTGGCCAGCTCGGCGACCAGCACAGCACCCAGCGCTGAAGTGGCACGAGTGACGGCGATCCGTCGCGGACCGAGACTACGCCGAGAGCGCATCGAACTGGGTTGGGAACTCAAGAGCCCCTCCTTGTGGTTGTCTGGACGTAGGCCATCTTGTCAGCAGC
Organism: Ornithinimicrobium sp.; assembly: GCA_049650625.1. Lineage (GTDB taxonomy): Bacteria > Actinomycetota > Actinomycetes > Actinomycetales > Dermatophilaceae > Ornithinicoccus. The sequence goes on along the minus strand of JBASAN010000416.1, from coordinate 2,320 downwards.
CCGCGACACAGCACCAACCTTTGTCCAGATCTCCCCCGGAAGGATCCAGCGGTGACCCCCGAGAACGACAATCCCACCGACCCGCCCGACGAGGACCCGCTCGCAGCGCTCTTCGGTGGCCAGGTGCCCCCCGAGATGCGCGAGGCGCTGCAGTCCATGGGCCTGGACAAGATGGATCCGGCCATGATGCGCCAGATGCAGTCACAGATTCAGGCCATGATGAACAGCACCGACGACGGATCGATCAACATGGACCTGGCCCACGACACGGCCCGGGCGCTGGTGGCCCAGGCCGGTGACACCTCTATCGGCGGACGCACCAGCCAGGACGTCCAGCAGGTCGTCCAGGTGGCCAACCTGTGGATCGACGCCGTCACCGACTTCTCCCCGCCGGAGGGACAGGGCGTCGCGCTGAGCCGTGCGGAGTGGGTCGAGCAGACGCTTCCGGTATGGGGAGTGCTCACCGAACCGGTGGCCGACGGTGTGCGCGCCGCGATGACCTCGGCGATGAAGGAGCAGATGGGGTCCTTGGGTGAGGACGCCTCATCCCTGCAGATCCCCGGGCTGCCACCGGGGATCAACCCCGCCCAGATGATGGGTCAGATGGAGCCGATGATGCGCCGGATGAGTGCTGCGATGTTCGGTGCGCAGGTGGGCCAGGCCGTAGGCACGCTCGCCGGCGAGATCGTCAGCGGCACCGAGGTCGGCCTCCCGCTGCTGCCCGGAGAGTCGGTCGCCCTGGTGCCCAGCAACGTCGCCACGTTCGCCGAGGGGCTGGAGGTCGACGCCGGAGAGGTCCATCTCTACCTGGCGACACGAGAGGCCGCCCGCGTCCGGCTCTTCGCCGCTGTCGCGTGGCTGGGTCCGCAGCTGCTCACCGCCGTGCAGGACTACGCGCGCGACATCAACATCGACACCGAGGCCGTCGAGTCCGCCGTGCGCTCCGTGGACCCGAGCGATCCCAGCGCCATGCAGGAGGCCCTGGCTGGATCGTTGTTCACCCCGGAGCAGAGCCCGGCGCAGCAAGCGGCGCTCGTGCGCCTGGAGACCTTCCTGGCCTTGGTCGAAGGGTGGGTCGACGTGGTCTCGGAACGAGCCTGCGGTCCTCACCTTCCCCAGACCTCGGCCCTGTCCGAGGCTGTGCGCCGTCGTCGGGCCACCGGAGGGCCGGCCGAGAAGGTCTTCGCCTCCCTGGTCGGTCTCGAGCTCCGGCCGCGGCGGCTGCGGGACGCGGCCAACCTCTGGGCTGCCCTGGAGTCCGCCCACGGGCCCAAGGGTCGTGACGATGCGTGGGCGCACCCGGACGTGGCTCCGACGGCGGCCGATCTGGACGACATCCTCGGATACGTCCAACGCGCTTCGGCCAACCCTGACGCCGCGGACCGCGCCATGGACGAGGAGCTCGACCAGCTGCTCAGCGAAGGAGAGCGGGACTAGCCCGGCTCCCGAGCCTGCCACGCGACTCCGGCCAGGAAGGCCTGCGCTTGCGCGTACCGGGGGTAGCGGCCCATCAGCGCACGGAACGCGGGTCCATGGCCCGGCTCCACGAGATGCGCGAGCTCGTGGAGCAGCACGGCATCGACGACCCACGCTGGCGCGCCCCGGATCCGGTCCGTGATCCGTATGGTGCCCGATGACGGGGTGCAGGACCCCCAGCGCGTCTGCTGGTTGCTGACCCAGCGCACCGAGCGACACCTCACCTCGACGTCGGGGTGGTCGGGGAGGTAAGCGCCCACCAGAGGAGCCACTCGAGAGAGCAGGTCGTCCGCGACCAGCTCTCGACGATGCCTTTGGCGGCGTAGCCCAGCCACCAGCTTCTCGACGTGTCGACGCTCCTGGCCGTCGCTGAGGCCGCTGGGCATCAGCACGACGATCCGCTCACCTTCGATCCTCGCCGAGACGGTCCGACGACGCCGAGCGCTACGGCGGATCTCAACCTCGTCGGGCAACGGTCGGGTCATCCGGACAACCTAACCGGCGCCGTGTATCCCATAGCGACACGCGTGATCTCGTCCTCGTTGCGCACGCAGCCACCCCCTCGGGGTCTAGGGTAAGAGCGAATCCGGCCGCACCACCGAAGCATCCCCGTGCGTGCGAGCCGCGCTACGACGAGGAGGAAACATGGCAGAAACCAACGAGACCTATCAGGGCGAGTTCTACTGCGTGAAGTGCAAGGAAAAGCGCGAAGCCGAAGGTCGGGTCGTCGAGACCAACGGTCGCCGTATGGCCAAGGGCACCTGCCCGGTCTGTGGCACGAACCTGAACCGCATCCTGGGCAAGGCAGCTGCTAGCTAGTTCGCTCCTCAGCGCGTTCACCAAG
>JBASAN010000415.1:0-7397 GCA_049650625.1 Ornithinimicrobium sp. | reverse complement strand
TCCCCGGCGTCGATGTCGATGATCGGGTTGCCGACCTCGACCGTGTCGCCCTCGGCCACCAGCAGCTTGCGAACGACTCCGTCGTACGGGATGGGCAGCTCGACCAGGGACTTGGCGGTCTCGACCTCGACGACAATGTCGTTGGTCTTGACCTGATCGCCTTCCTTGACCTTCCAGGTCACGATCTCGGCTTCGACCAAGCCCTCACCGGGGTCGGGCAGCGACTACAGCGGCACGATGACTCCTTCGTAGTCGAGCGGGATCGGTAGTCAAGGACTCAGTAGTCGAGGACGGTGTCGACCGCATGCAGGATGCGGTCGAGGTCGGGGAGGAAGACTTCCTCGTGCCGGCTCGGCGGGTAGGGGATGTTGTATCCCCCCACCCGCAGCACGGGCGCTTCGAGGTGGAAGAAGCACTCCTGTTGCACCAGCGCCGCCAGCTCCGCGCTCACTCCGACGAAGGTCGACGCCTCGCTGACCACCACAGCGTGGCCGGTCTTGGTGACCGAGGCGGTCACGGTGTCGACGTCCATGGGAGACAGCGAGCGCAGATCGACGACCTCGATGGACGGGCCGTCGTCCAGCTCAGCCGCTTGGGCTGCGGCCATACAGACCTTGACCATCGGGCCGTAGGTCAACAGCGTCACGTCCCGACCCTCGGTGCGAACGACCGCCTCATGCAACCCGTAGGGCGCTTCGGCCGACATCTCGATCTGCCCGCGCTCGTGGTAGCGCCGCTTGGGTTCGTACAGCACAACCGGGTCGTCGCAGGAGATGGACTGTTGCACCATCCAGTACGCGTCCTCGGGCGTTGCGCACGTGACCACCCGCAGCCCTGCGGTGTGCGCGAAGTACGCCTCGTTGGACTCGCTGTGGTGCTCCACGGCACCGATACCGCCGCCGTACGGGATTCGGATCACCATCGGCAGCTTGAGTTTGCCGAGCGAGCGGTAGTGCATCTTGGCGACCTGGCTGACGATCTGGTCGAAGGCGGGGTAGACGAAGCCGTCGAACTGGATCTCCACCACCGGGCGGTATCCGCGCAGGCACAACCCGATCGCGGTGCCCAGGATGCCGGACTCGGCCAACGGGGTGTCGATGACGCGGTCCTCACCGAAGTCCTTCTGCAGGTTCTCGGTGATCCTGAAGACGCCACCTAACTTGCCCACGTCCTCACCCATCAGGACGACCTTCGGATCGTTATCCAGCGAGGCACGCAGACCGGCGTTGAGCGCCTTGGCGATGCTCATCTTCTGCAGGGCGTCAGCCATCAGTCGTCCTCGAATCCCGCGTGGTAGTCCGCGAACTGTGCGGCCTCACGGGCGACACCGGGGTGCGGGTCGGCATACACGTGCTCGAACATCTCCGAGTGAGGCGGGTTGGGCATGGTCTGGCACTCGCGGCGGATGCGCTTGGCCAACACGTCGGCCTCCTCGTCCAGTGCGGTCAACCAGGCGTCGTCGACCAACTCCTCGGCAAGCAGGTGGGCTCGCATCCGGTCGATCGGGTCCTTCTTTCGCCACAGGTCGACCTCGGCGGCGATCCGGTACTTGCTCGGGTCATCGGAGGTGGTGTGCGCCCCCATCCGGTAGGTGAAGGCCTCGATCAGCGTGGGCCCTTGGCCGGACCGGGCGCGGTCGAGCGCGGCGCGGGTCACCGCATACGTGGCCAAGACGTCGTTGCCATCGACCCGGACGCCTGGGAAACCGAACCCCTCGGCCCGTTTGTAGATGGGCGCCCGGAACTGCTTCTCGTTGGGCTCGGAGATCGCCCAGTGGTTGTTCTGCACGAAGAAGACGACCGGCGACTGGCTCACTGCCGCAAAGACCAGCGCCTCGTTGTAGTCGCCCTGAGCCGTGCCACCGTCACCGGTGAAGGCCATGACCGCCGTGTCCCGTGTCGGGTCTCCGGTGCCCACGTCACCGTCCCGGGCCACCCCCATGGCGTAGCCGGTGGCATGCAGCATCTGGTTGCCGATGACGATCGTGTACAGATGGAAGTTGTTCTCCGCCGAGTCCCAGCCACCGTGGTTGACCCCACGAAACATGCCGAGCAGGTTGACCGGGTCGACGCCCTTGCACCAGGCGACGCCGTGCTCGCGATAGCCCGGGAAGGCGTAGTCCTGAGGGCGCATGGCTCGTCCGGCGCCGACCTGGGCTGCTTCCTGACCGAGCAGTGAAGGCCACAGGCCCAGCTCGCCTTGGCGTTGCAGCGCGAACCCTTCGGAGTCGACGCGGCGCACCAGCACCAAGTCGCGGTAGAGCCCGCGCAGATCATCACCGCTGACGTCCTCCAGGTATGCCGCATAGGGGGCGCTGGCGGCCGAAGGCTCGATGCGATGGCCGGTGGAGTCGAGGAACTGGACCATCTCGGGCCCACCGTCGGTGACGTCCACCACGGGTGGCTCATGCGTCGTGACTCCTGCTGACGCGGGGGCGACCTCATCGTCGCTCACACGGCCCTCCTTCGACTGGTCCAACTGCTGAATCTAGCGAATCCGGTGCGGATGCACGACCTACGACTGCGCTGCGCGCGCCGCATACTCCCCAGCCACCTCGATGAACCGATCGTTGGCCTCGGTCTCGCCGATGCTGCATCGTGCGCCCTCGCCGGGGAACGGCCGAACCACCAACCCCGCCCTACCGCAGGTTTCGGCGAAGTCCGTGGTGTCCTCGCCGAGCGGGAGCCAGACGAAGTTCGCCTGGGTCTGCGGGACGTCCCACCCCTGCTCGCGCAGAGCTTCCCAGACGCGGGTGCGCTCCTCGATCAGTGCCTTGACACGGACTTCGAGCTCGTCGTAGGCGCGCAGGCTGGCTATGGCAGCCTGCTGCGCGATGTCGGAGACCCCGAACGGGGTGGCGGCCTTACGCAGGGCGGTAGCGACCTCCTCGGGCGCCACGGCATACCCCACTCGCAGTCCGGCGAGGCCGTACGCCTTGGAGAAGGTGCGCAGGACCGCGACGTTCGGATACTCGCGATAGAGGGCGAGGGCGTCAGGGCTCTCGTCGGTGGTGTTGAACTCCAGGTACGCCTCGTCGATCACCACCAGTGTCTCCGGGGGGACCTGGTCGAGGAACTCCCGCAGCTCGTCCTCACGCACCGCGGGACCCGTCGGGTTGTTCGGCGTGCAGATGAGGACCAAGCGCGTCCGGGCGCTGATCGCGTCCGCCATGGCGCTGAGGTCATGCCGGGCGTCGGCATCCAACGGCACCTGCACCGAGGTCGCACCGGCCAGCGCCATGATGATCGGGTAGGCCTCGAACGAGCGCCAGGCGTAGACCACCTCGTCCCCCGGGTCGCAGGTGATGGTGACCAGCTGGGTGAGCACGCCCACACTGCCGGTGCCTGTGGCGATGTGCTCGATCGGCACCTCGAACCGCTCGGCGATCTCGCGGGTGAGCTCGGTGACCGCCATGTCGGGGTAGCGGTTCATGCTTTCCGCGGCCTTGGCGACCGCCTCGAGCACGGAGGGCAGCGGCGGGTAAGGGTTCTCGTTGGAGCTGATCTTGTATGCGGTCCGACCCTGGATGGCGGCAGCGGGCTTGCCGGGCTTGTAGGCCGGGACCGCACTGAGCGTGGTGCGCAGCCGGACCGGTGACTCCGCAGCGTCATCGTGATCGGTCATGGCCTCACCCTAGACCGCTCGCTTTCAGCAGCAGCCCAGGATTGCCGTGCCAAGATACGGCCCATGGGATCCTTCCTCTTCCGAGTGCTGGTCAACGCAGTGGCGCTCTGGGTGGCCTCGCTGATCGTGCCGGGCATCATCTTCGGCGAGGGCGCCGAACCCCTCAGCACGGTGATCACCATCGCTGCGGTCGGGCTGGTCTTCGGACTGCTCAACGCCGTCCTGCGGCCCATCCTCTTCGTGCTGTCCCTCCCCGCACTGATCCTGACGCTGGGGCTGTTCACCTTCATCTTGAACGCGATCATGCTGTCGATCACCTCGTGGGCTGCCTCGGGGTTGGGCTTGGCCTTCGAAGTGCAGCACTTCTTCTGGGACGCCATCTTCGGCGCGCTGATCGTCAGCATCGTCTCGACGATCCTGAACCTCTTCAACCCCACCGACGCTCGACGCTAGACCTGTCGTCCCGGGGGGCAGCGGTTTGGAGCGACAGTTGGCACGCGATCGCCCGCTCGTGCGCTGCATTTCGGGGCCGGTGTTCTCTGATCCGGCAGCACGCGACCCAAAATGCAGCGCACGGCCCTACTTCGCAGCGTCAAGACTGGGCTCTAGGGAGTTCGGGGCAGACAGCGACCGTCCGGCAGCGACCTGCCGCTCAGGAGCGCGACCAGTCCGCCTGCCTCGGCCCGAACGGGCCGTCCTTCGCCCCACTGCCAGTCGGTGTCGGTAGCCTCCAGGCGCATCCCCGTCAGGACGGTCCCGAAGACGGCGCCGTCGACGTCGGTCAGGCGGTCCAGGACGGCAGTCACAGCCTCCCCCGGGGCGACCGCCACTTCTTCGAGGGGGATCGTCACGTCGAGGGAGTGGATGACGGCGTGGCTCAGAGCACCCTCCGCGCCTCCGCCGGGCGGTCGCCACGCGCTCAGCTCGGACGACCGGAGCTGGCCTAGAAGGTCGGCGACGGGTAGGGCAGCATCTCGCGCGGCGACGGTGTCGGACAGCAGCGTGAAGTCACCCCCAGCCGTGGCCAACTCCGCCCCGAACTGAGCAGGAGACAGCCGCACCGGCATCGTGACGTGAGCCACGACGTGGCGCACCGACCAGCCCGCGCACAGCGACGGAGCGTCCCACAGGTCTTTGTCGCTCGTGCTGAGAAGCCGCGCGAGCCCTCCGTAGGTCGAGGCGATCCAGGACTGAGGTGTCGGCATGCTCCAGCTCCTGGGGAATGTGGGAGAACGGCTCGTCGCCTGCAAGCGGCGGTCCCCCTTCTTACCGCTGCTCGACCCTCAACGCCACCCTCACCAGCTGGTGGAGTTCGATCTGCAGGGTCGCCCGCACGGCTGCCTTCAACGGCAAGCGGTAGCGACCATCTTTGGGGAACAGCGCGGTCCTGAAGTCGAGACCGCTGACTCGCGCCACGACCGGCACCTGCCCCCAGTACTCCACCCCCTTGGCCGCACCTTTGATGTCGTCGCTCGCTTCGTCCGGGATTTCGACGAAGTAGAACGGAGCAGGCCCACGCCACTCGATCACCGGCCCCTCGAACTCGACGTCCATCTCGCTCATACGGTGAGTATCGCGCTATGGACCATTTCATCGGCCGTTCTCGTCGCTGACTCACTGCGAGATCAACGAACACGCTCGCGCGCCGCCTGCGACAGACCTTCGCCCTGAGGGGCCAGCACTGACCTGGAGGGGTTGATCTGCTCGCTTCACCCCTTCTACGATCGTCCTACTCACCTGCCCCGGAAGGGTAAGACATGGATACCGCCCTGCAACTGCGGTTTGACGTTTCCGACGGAGTCACAGCCGACGACCTCGCGCCCATGCTCACCGACTTGAGAGAGGGCGGTGCTGAGGCTGAAGTGCAGGAGACCCACGAACAGGCCGGCATGTTCGGGGTGGTGGAGGTCGTGGCCCTGGTCGCGGTCGGTGTCTGGGGTGTCAGCCAGTTGACGAAGGTGCTGGCCTTCTGCCAGCGCGCGCTACACAAAGGAGTGGTGGTCGACCTGACGACCACCCCCCCGACCTTCAGCAAGGATCGAGATCTGCCGCGAGGTGACGTCGTGATTCTGCGCCCCGGCAGCCCCCCGGAGTACTGCCGGGGTCTCTCAGTTGAGCGGGTGGCGGAGATGCTCGACGAGGTGGCCCGCTCCTCGGACCCCACACGGTTCGGCCCATCTCCAGCTGCAAGCTGAGGCCCGGTCCGTGAGCCTGGATCTCGCGAGGGACCTCGAGCTGGCACAAGAGGCTCTCCAAGACACGCTCGAGCAGTATTGGTTTCGTCACGGGGGAGGCGACGCGAGCGGATGGCCGCTGGACGCTGTCTACACTTCGCTCGACCACGTGCAGGAAGGCATCACAGCCGAAGACCCCAGGGCCGAGGCGTTGGGCACCTCCATCGCCGAACTACGTGCTCACGTGGATCGACTTGCTGAGTCCGGCCGCCCCATCCTGGAGAATCCTGCCTTCACCCAGCTCCTGGCACGTCTGCGGGGTGACGTCGAGTCCGAGTTGGACAGGTCCACAGGCACCGGCCGAGACGTCGGCCTGAGAGGTCGGCTCGCCGTGGGATTGCTCCCGACCGGCACACCCAACGCGGTGACCCGCACGGTGTCGGGGACGGACACCGCGTTTGTCGTCCTCCTGGATGACGGGGTGTTCGTCCTCCAGAACCTCGGCGCGAAGGCCTTGGCGCGAAGCTGTCCACAAGGAACAGATCCGGACGGGCCACGGTGGCTCTTTGACCAGGCCTCGATCCGTGCCGAGTTGGATCGTGCCCCGGAACAGACCTGGGGCCGCTTCTGCCAGGCCGTGCTCGCCCTGGCCGCCCAGGGGGAGGCGAACGCGGCCGAGCAGTACCTGCCGGAGCCGGGCTGGGATGACCTGTCCTATCCCCTGCGACGCGGCGGGGAGCTCTTCGTCCTGAGTCACGAGTACGGCCACGTCCAGCGGGGGCACCTCGCTGAGCAGCGTGCGGCGCGCGTGGAGGAGCCCGGCGAGGCCCGCGTGGTGGCACGCGACTGGGAGCGAGAGCACGAAGCAGACGTCACCGGACTGGAAGTCACCGTCGCCATCCTGCGCGATCAGGGCACCCCGCCGTGGCTTGTGGCCGCAGCGGTAGGTCTGGCGCTGGAGATGCAGCATGCCTTCGAGCTCGTGGTCAGAGTCCTCTCCGAAGGGAATCTCCCGGCTGCGCAGAGCTCTCTTGCAGCCTGGTACGCACGACCAGGCGCGACACACCCACCCCCGACGGTCAGACGGAGCAGGTTGCGCGAGGTGGTCGAGAGAGAGTGGGGCGACGAAGCGCCGTTGGCACTTCATATGTGGGACACCTTCTCTGCAACCACGGGGCTCCTCGCCGAGCGAGCAGTGCAGATGGCCGAGCTCATGCACCACCGACACGGGACCCGCCCCTCGCCGCGGTGGGAACCGATGCTTACGTCTGGCTGAGCCGGGTGCCAGTCGGCATAGACCAGACGGGTGAGGACCATGCCATCTCACCATCGACGAGGTATGACCGGACGTAGTAGAACGCCTCTCGCTCGGGTCCCGGATCGGTCCATTCGAACCGGGTCTCGCGAACCCCCAGCGAGGTGAGGCCACCGACCGAGGGTTGCAGCACCGCGCGGCCCAAAGCACCCTCCTGCGCCGGTATGCCGATCCGCCCCGCGCCGTGGAAGGCGTCAGCGATCTCCGCCAGGGTGGTCCGCAACGACCGCCCGCGCATCTCCACGGTGACTTCGGCTCCGGGCGGACCGATCAGCGTCATCTCG
>JBASAN010000414.1:0-1556 GCA_049650625.1 Ornithinimicrobium sp. | reverse complement strand
CGCCTCGCGGCGGCGCCACGGATCGGGGTCGAGTAGTCCTCGTCCGCCGCGCGAGGGTCTGGCGGGCCATCGCCTGCGGAGCCTCCCGCTTGGCGCGGTCCGTCATCGGGCGGGACCCGCCCGCCCTCGGTCACGGAATGCTCTCAGGAGCAGCACGGGGACTAGATCTGGTCGGCACGGGGCATAGGTCGAGGTCGAATGGCAACAGGTCCGGTGACAGTGACTGTGCCCGGGCGGCGCGGGCGGTCATCCGGCGCATGTAGTGACGCCGACACAGCACCTCATACTCCACCCTGCCCGTGTCGATCGCATCGACCTGCCCTTCGGCGCTGTGCTCAACGGGCAGGGCAGGGGTCGTCGGGTCGGTGGGTTGGTCTCCCACATCACCGACGACGACCTGCTCGCCGTGCACCACCATGACGTCGTCGACCGTGCGGGCGTTATGTGTGGCGGTGCGGCCACACCAGCACAGCGCCCGCACCTGCAGGACCTCGGTGCGGTCGCAGAGCTCGATCAGGCGCTGCGACCCCGGGAAGAGCCGGGCCCGGAAGTCCGCGGTGATGCCGAACGCGTAGACGTCGATCCCCATCTCGTCGACCAACCGGGCCAGCTGATCCACCTGCTCGGGCGAGTAGAACTGCGCCTCGTCACAGACGATGTAGTCGATCCGTCGGCCATGGCTGGCTTGGCGGACCACGTCGTCCCAGAAGTGCGTGGCGGCGGTCACCTCGAGGGCCGCGTGACTGAGCCCCAGCCGGGAGGACAGCACCGACTCACCGGCCCGGTCGTAGCGCGAGAAGATCAGACCTTGTCGTCCACGAGCAGCATGGTTGTGGTTCATCTGGAGGGCCAGGGTCGACTTGCCGCAGTCCATCGTCCCGGTGAAGAAGATGAGCTCGGCCACGCCGGAAGTCTACGGACCCGTGCGCGAATCGGTGGTCAGGCGGGTCGGTGCAGGAGCGGAACCAGCGTTTCGTCGTCACTCATAGAGCCGTGGTGGCCGACCAGCGCCAGGAAGTTCCGTCGGGAGGCCCGGGAGTCCAGCACGGTGAACTGCCCCTTCATCGCCGTGACGACGTCCCCGATCCGCGGCAGCACGTCGGGGCGGACCGTTCCGAACCATCCCGCGTCGATGGCCTCCTCTCGGGTGGCCAACACCGCCTCGTCGCCCAGGATCTCGCTCCACCGCGCCAGCACGTCAGCACGCGCTCCGGGCTCACAGAACAGGTGGCCGGCGCGGGGCTCACCACCGAGCATCACCACCCCTTCGTCCAGTGCGGGGTGATCCGCAAGATCGCGGCGATGGCTGTGCGGAGCCTCGATCATGCCGTGGTCGGCCGTGACGGTGAGCGAGGTACCCACCGGCATCCGGTCGGCCACCTCCCGCAGCGTCCGGTCCGCCGTCTCCACCGACTCCCCCCACTGCCAAGAGCTCGGGCCGTAGACGTGGCCGGCCTTGTCGACCTCGTCGAGGTAGAGGTAGACCAACGCCGGACCGGGGTGAGCGTGCAGGGCCGCGATCGTCGCGTCAACCCGCTCTTCGGCGGAGCCCGCCC
>JBASAN010000413.1:0-1776 GCA_049650625.1 Ornithinimicrobium sp. | reverse complement strand
GCCACGGACAACCGCGCGCACATCGGTCAGGAGCACGAAGGGACGGGGTCGGGGTTGACGCAAGGGCAATCGTGGCGCATAGTCATCAGGTGACCTTCTCTTCCGTACTTATTGGCCAGGACGCGTCCTGAGCTAGTAGTCACGCGCGTCCTCCCCTCGTCAGCCTCACGGCGGAGGGGATTTTTAATGCCCGACCGACGACAGGATTCCCAGGATCATGAGCACGGTGACCCGCGCCGAAACCAGCGTGACTCCCAGCCGCACGCCCTTGACCGGCGCCGAGAGCCTCGTCTCGACGTTGGAGCGGGTCGGGGTCGAGCACATCTTCGGGCTCCCTGGGGGCGCTGTCCTTCCGCTCTACGACGCGCTCTACAGCTCGAAGTCCCTGCGGCACATCCTGGTCCGCCACGAGCAGGGGGCTGGGCACGCCGCCCAGGGGTATGCCGCGGCCACCGGTCGCGTGGGGGTCTGCATGGCCACCAGTGGCCCGGGCGCGACGAACCTGGTCACCCCGTTGGCGGACGCCAACATGGACTCGGTGCCGATGGTCGCGATCACCGGCAACGTGCCCAGCGGGGCGATCGGGTCCGACGCCTTCCAGGAAGCTGACATCCGCAGCATCACCATGCCGGTGACCAAGCACTCCTTCCTGGTCACCAACCCCGACGAGATCGCGGCCACCGTGCGCAGTGCCTTCCACCTCGCCTCCACCGGCCGGCCCGGGCCGGTGCTGGTGGACGTGTCCAAGGACGCCCTGGTCGCGCTGACCAACTCGGACCTGACCGTGGACGTGCCGATGCGGGGTTACCACCCGGTGACGGTGCCGCCGGCGGAGGCGATCCGCGACGCCGTCGAACTCATGTTGTCCGCTCGTCGCCCCGTCCTCTACGTCGGTGGGGGCACCATCCGGGCCAACGCCCACCGTGAGGTCGCCGAGCTGGCGGAGCTGACCGGCATACCCGTGGTCACGACGTTGATGGCCCGCGGAGCCTTCCCGGACTCCCACCCCCAGCACCTCGGTATGCCGGGCATGCACGGCACGGTCGCTGCGGTCACCTCGCTGCAGAAGTCGGACCTGCTGATCACGCTGGGCGCGCGGTTCGACGACCGGGTGACCGGCGCTCGCGACTCCTTCGCCCCGCACGCCAAGGTCATCCATGCCGACATCGACGAGGCGGAGATCGGCAAGAACCGCAGCGTCGACGTGGGGCTGCACGGTGACGCCAAGATCACCATCGCGGCGCTGATCAACGAGTTCACCGCCCGGACCGCGGCCGGTGCTGACCCCGACTATCAGGAATGGGTCGAGTCCTGCGTGCGGTGGAAGGCCAAGTACCCGGCCGGCTACGACATCCCCGCGGATGGCTCATTGGCTCCGCAGTACGTCATCGAGCGGATCGGCCAGATCGCCGGTCCCGACGCGATCTACGCCTCCGGGGTCGGCCAGCACCAGATGTGGGCGAGCCAGTACGTGAAGTACGAGCGCCCCCGCGCGTGGCTCAACTCCGGTGGCCTCGGGACGATGGGGTATGCCGTCCCGGCCGCGATGGGAGCCAAGGTCGGGTGCCCGGACAGCACGGTGTGGGCCATCGACGGCGACGGCTGCTTCCAGATGACCAACCAGGAGCTCGCCACCTGCGCGGTGGAGGGCATCCCGATCAAGGTGGCCATCATCAACAACGAGGCCCTCGGCATGGTCCGCCAGTGGCAGACCCTGTTCTACTCCCAGCGCTACAGCGCCTCCCGGCTCGACTCGATGCACGTGCCGGACTTCGT
>JBASAN010000412.1:0-1714 GCA_049650625.1 Ornithinimicrobium sp. | reverse complement strand
CAACCGCACCGACAAGGTCGAGGGCGCCAGGATCCACAACGTGGTCGCAACCTACCTGCACGGCCCGGTGCTCCCGGCGAACCCGGCGCTCGCCGACGGTTTGTTGGAGATCGCCTGCACCCGGGTCACCGGCGATTTCGTCCCGGCCCCGATCGACGACTCCACATCGCTACAGGCCCATGACCGCCAGGTGAACCGGCTCCTGCCTGCAGGTCAGGGGTCAGCCTGACCTGCAGCGTCAGGAACGAGGGAGTCAGGCTTTGCCGAAGACCCGCTGCAGGGGACGCTGCTGCTCGCCCTGCTGGGCGCCCAGCACGATGAGGACACCGGTGATGGCCGGGATGGCCCACTGGCAGTACTTCAGCTGCTTCTGCGCGGCCGCCAGCTCCGGATCGGTGCCGTGACCGGGCTCGGTGGTGCCCTGCGTGGGCTGGTCCTGCTTGTCGTAGACCTTCTTGCCCAAGGCGCCGCTGTATGCGGTCAGGCCGATGGCTGCGACGGTGAGGACGGACTTGGTGACGGTGTTCGTGCGGGCCCCCTGCTGCCGGTCCAGCCGGCCCCGGTTGCCCAGGATGAGGCCGAGTCCACCGATGGTGTGCACGGCGATGGCGCCGGTGTTGACCGGAGCCCACCGCCCCCACCCGAGCGAGGACAGACGCAGGGTCTCCTGCGAGCTCTTGGCCTCGGCGGTGGCCCCGTTCAGCCCGACGGCTCCCATGAGCGACCCACCGAACCAGGCCGCGAGGCCGAGATCATGGGCACTGCGGGCGTAGGTGTTGCGTTCAGACACGGTGTTCTCCTCAGGTAGTAGACGGGCGGAGCACGTTGGCTACCGCCTGTTTACAACGTTACGTGTGCGGGTCTCAGGCCGCGTGGGCGGGGGCCGAGCGACCCTTGGTGCGACCGAACCACCAGCCCAGCCAGGCCGCTAGACCCAGCGGCACCTCGAGCAGATGCGTGAACACCGCATACAACAGGGCGGCCGCCGATGCGGCCGACGGATCTCCGCCGAAAGCCACCAGAATGCCCGCGGTGCCGACCTCAGTGACGCCGAGCCCACCCGGCGTGATCGCCACCACGGTCAGGAACTGCCGGAACGTGTAGGCCGCGAAGAGCGGCACGACGGCCAGCTCCAGACCGACAGCGCGGGCCGAGACCCAGTACAGGACGAAGAAGAAGCCGAACATGCCCACGAGACCCAGCGTCATCCGGATGCTGCCGTCACGCACCACGGTCTCGATGCGGGAGCGTTGGTCGGCGATCAGTGAGTCCAGGTTCTTCAGCCGGGGAATGCGCCGGGCCAGCGGTGAGGTCAAGGTCTTCAGGGCGCTCGCCACCTCGCGCGCGATCCGGTCGGAGAAGACGACCCCGACGAAGAAGCCGATCAGCAGCAGACCGATCCCGGTGGCCACGAGGGCGGCGACGACCACGGGGCGTGGGGCCTCGACCGGTCCGAGGATGACCGCGAGCGCGCCCAGCACGGGCAAGGTCAACCGGGCGAGCAGGTTCCAGATCGAGGTCACCACGATCGAGGTGGAGATCGCGCGGCGGGTGAAGCCCCACGACCGGAACATCACGTAGCTCAGAGCCACGCCGACCGCCCCACCCCCGGGCAGGACGTTGCTGACCATGGATCCGGCCGCGTTGACCATGAGAGCCCGTAGGTGGCTCAGTCCGGGCAGCGAGCCGATCAAGGTGAAGGTGTAGCAGTACA
>JBASAN010000411.1:0-2230 GCA_049650625.1 Ornithinimicrobium sp. | reverse complement strand
GCCTGCATCTGCTCGTTGTCCGTGGCGTCGCCGGTGGCCTCCTTGGCCTTGCCCTTGGCGTCTTGCGCGGCGTTGCTGATCTTGTCTCCGATACCCATGCTGACTCCTTCGTTGGTCAAATGATCCGAGTAGTTTACTGCGTACTCTGGTCCGCGGATATGCCACGTCGACCCGAGAATCCCATGTTCTACCACGCCCTTATGGGACGCTGCTGACATGGCCGCACCGGGCGCTCAGGTCGCCGACGTCACCCGCGAACGGACGAGGTCCCACCAGCGGGCTTGGTCCTGGTATGACTGGGCGAACTCCGCCTACGTCACCACGACCGGCACGGTCCTGATCGCCCCGTATCTCACCGCCCTCGCGCGAGCCGACGTCTGCCCGGATCTGGCCGATGGACAGGTCTGCGCTGAGGACCTGTCCATCCTCGGCCTTCCAGTCGCCGTAGGCTCGCTGGCGCCCTACACGATCACAGTTGCCACCATCGTCTCCGCCGTCTTCCTGCTCATCGTGGGTGCGGCAGCCGACCGCACCCCGACGCCCACCCGCTTGATGGGCGCCTTCGCCTGGGTGGGGTCCGCGGCTGCGATGGGGATGTTCTTCCTGAGCGGGTCGAACTGGCAGCTGGGTGTGCTGTTGCTCATCGTGGCGAACCTGTGTCTGGGGTCCTCGATCGTGGTCTACGACGCGCTCCTCGTCCGGATCGCCCACCCCAGTGACCGTGATGCCGTCTCCTCCCGCGGCTGGGCGTTGGGGTACTTGGGCGGAGGGGTCCTGCTGGCGCTCAACCTGGCCCTTCTCCAGTTGCACGAGAGCGTCGGGGTGAGCTACGAGATGGCCATCCGGCTGAGCCTGCTCTCGGCCGGGGTGTGGTGGGCCGCATTCACCATCATTCCGGTATGGGGCCTGCGCCGGATCCGTGGGACGACCAGTGTGCCGGTGATGACTCCCGGGAGCGGCTTCATGGGCACGGTGGCGCAGCTGCGGAGGACCTTCGGTGAAATCAAACTCTTTCCCCAGACGCTCTTGTTCCTCTTGGCCTACCTGTTCTTCAACGACGGCATTCAGACGGTGATCTATTCCGCAAGTCTGTACGGCTCCGAGGAGTTGGGGTTCGAAGCCGGGCAGCTGATCATCACCATTCTGTTGGTGCAGTTCGTGGCGTTCGGTGGGGCCCTGCTCTTCGGCCGTCTAGCGGTGGCGTTCGGGGCCAAGCGGGTGGTGCTGGGGGGGCTCGTGATGTGGACCGCTGTCGTGGCCTTCGCCTTCGTCGTCCCCGCAGGCGCGTACGCCGTGTGGTTGGTGTGTGCCTTCTGCATCGGGCTCGTGCTGGGTGGCACCCAGGCGCTGTCACGGTCGATGTACAGCCAGCTGGTCCCGACGGGGCGCGAGTCCGAGTTCTTCAGCTTCTACCAGGCTATGGAGCGGGGCACGAGCTGGATGGGGACCCTGGCCTTCGGCCTGATCTTCCAGCTGACCGGCTCCTACCGCCTGTCCATCATCGCCTTGATCGCCTTCTTCGTGATCGGCGGCTTCCTGCTGGTGAAAGTAAACATGCGCCAGGGCATCCAGGACGCGGGCAACGAGCAACCGGCCGTGGTGTAGCCGTCGCGATCTGACGGCGACGGGCCCAGAGCACCCAAATGGCGCTTTATCCCAGGGGCCGCTAGAATCAGAGTTTGGCTTCGCAGCACATGATCATCCCCATCGTCGCTGATTCTCATGTGCTGCTGCGCTCGCCCGGCAGAGTCGTCTGTCCGGTCGGAACACTTTAGCGCTGTGAAGCGTTCTCTATCCGTAGTACCACCCATCTCATACCGTGTCATGGACACGAGGGGAGTTTGCACAATGGCTGAAAGGTCTTTGCGCGGCACCAATCTCAGTTGGCTGTCGTTTGAAAGTGATGAAGGAGTCACGTTCAGTGATCGCACCATCACTCGTTACACCTGCCCCGACGGACACGTCAGCGAGCTGCCGTTTTCGGTCGAGGCCGAGATCCCGTCGATCTGGGAGTGCCGTTGTGGCTTGATCGCCAAGCTCAACGATGGTCCGGAGCCGGAGATGAAGGCGACCAAGCCGCAGCGAACCCACTGGGACATGTTGCTGGAGCGTCGGTCCATCCCCGAGCTCGAGGAGCTCCTCGAAGAACGACTGGCCCTGCTTCGGCAGCGGCGCGGCGAGAAGCCTTCCCGGAAGCGGACGGCATAGCCACCACCTTCCGACGTTGTGC
>JBASAN010000410.1:0-4090 GCA_049650625.1 Ornithinimicrobium sp. | reverse complement strand
CATCAACACGATGCTGGACCGCGCCGAGGATCCGGAGAAGATGCTCGACCAGCTGGTGCGGGACTACTCGCACTCGATCGCCGAGGCCGAGGAAGCCGTGGCTCAGACCATCGCCAACGTGCGGATGGCCGAGGCCGACCTGCGCAATGACGAGGAAGCAGCGCAGGAGTGGGGACGAAAAGCCGCAGCGGCCTCGGCGAAGGCAGAGTCCATGCGTTCCCAGGGTGACACCGCAGGCGCGGAGAAGTTCGACAACCTCGCCAAGCTGGCGCTCGGTCGCCAGATCCAACACGAGAACGACGTCGCCACCGCCCGCCCCTCGATTGAGAGCCAGAACTCCACGGTCGAGCAGCTCAAGAGCGGGTTGTCCTCCATGAAGACCAAGCTGGAAGACCTCAAGGGGCGTCGCTCGCAGCTCATCGCTCGGGCTCGGGCGGTCGAAGCGCAGAGCACGGTGAACGAGGCCATGTCCTCCCTGGACGTCCTCGATCCCAACAGCGAGCTGTCGCGTTTCGAGGACAAGATCAACCGCGAGGAAGCGGTGATGCAAGGCCGTGCCGAGGCTCAGTCCACGCGTCTGGAGGACCAGTTCGCCGAGCTCGACGATCACACCCACGACTCCGAGATCGAGGCCCGTCTGGCCGCGCTGAAGGCGGGCAACGCCTGACGGCCGACGTGGCGCCCGACGTGCAGGGGTGATCAGCGGGTTGCGAGCACTGCGCGGCGGCGCGGGCTACCGGGAGTGGAAGCGCTGCTGAGTGGCCTCGAGCCCCCCGTGCACCACGTCGGTGACGGCATCGCAGCCATCTCCGATGAGCAGGTCGCGCTCTTCGCGATCTCGAGACGGGAAGTTCGCCAGGACGTAGTCCGCTGGGTCCTGGCGACCCGGAGGGCGTCCGATCCCGAGCCGAACCCGCACGTAGTCCTTGCTCCCGAGGGCTGCGCTGATCGAGCGCAACCCGTTGTGGCCCCCCTCACCGCCGCCACGCTTCAGCCGCACGGAACCGAAGTCGATGTCCAGTTCGTCGTGCACCACGATGATGCGCTCGGTCGGGATGGAGAAGAACTTCGCCAGCCCGGATACCGGGCCACCGGAGAGGTTCATGAAGGTCTGCGGTTGTGCCACAACCACGGGCGGTCCGGGCAAACCCCCGGGCAGCGTGCCCAACCGGAGCTGGGCGACCAGCGCCCGCGTCTTGTGGGTGGTGAGCTTCGTCGCGGTGTCCTTGGCCAGCTGGTCAACCACCATGGCACCGATATTGTGCCGATTCTGAGCGTAGGTCGGCCCAGGGTTCCCCAGACCGACGACGAGCCACGGCTCCATGTCCACCCACCTCTTTCACCTCGGCGCGCTCCGTGGGGTCAGCCCCCACTTTCCCCGGCCAGGAGGCTGGGGAAACAGTCCAGCCCGGCTCCCACAGATGTGGTGCCGGGCTGGACGTGGTCGATCAGTTGTCGTTCGACGAGCCCTCTTCGCCGTCGCCAGCGGAGTCGCCACCGGCGCTCTCTCCGTCGGCGTCCTCAGGCTCGTCCTGCTCGATGCCGGCCTCGGCTTCGGCCTCGGACAGCTCGGCCTCCAGCTCCTCCTCGGAGATGGCCTTGGACACGTTGACCACGAGGGCCTCGGGGTCGGTGACCAGCACCACGCCTGCCGGAAGGGTGACCTGCCCGGCCAATACCTGGGTGCCAGCCTGCATACCCTCGACGGAGACCACGAAGCTCTCCGGGATGGTCGTGGCGTCCGTCTCCACGGTGAGCTCGGAGTAGTCCATGCTGACCACGGTCTCGGGAGCGGCTTCACCCTCAAGGTGCACGGCGATGTCGACCTCGACCTTCTCGCCCTTGCGGATGATGACGAGGTCGACGTGCTCGATGACCCGCTTGATCGGGTCGCGCTGCACGTCCTTGACGAGCGCCAGGTGCTGCTCGCTGTCGACGTCCAAGGTGAGCACGGCGTTGGTGTGCTTCAACGCCATCATGGTGTCGTGGCCCGGCAGCGTCAGGTGAAGCGGGGGCGTGCCGTGCCCGTACAGGACGGCGGGGATCTTGTCGGCGCGACGGACGCGACGAGCCGCGCCCTTGCCGAACTCGGTGCGCTTGGTAGCGGCGATGCGTGTCTGGTCAGCCATATCGGTCTCTCTTACGTTCAGGGGGGTGGAACCGGTGGGCCTCGACGCGGGACACAACGCGGACAGCGAAGCGACAGGGAGGCAGGTGCGGATGAGATCGGCACCACCACCGCGTCGAATCACGGAGCCAACGATCAGATCCAGCATGACCGTGTGGCGTCCCTCGCCGAGGCAACGCCCAGCAGTCTACGACAGGGGTAGGGCTCCATCCCAAACCGAGGCCGGGCCCACGGGCTACGCGAAACCCTGAGGTCAGGCCTGACCGTCGAACATGCTGGTCACGGAGCCATCCTCGAAGACCTGCCGGATGGCCTGGGAGATCAGCGGGGCGATCGACAGCTCGGTGATCTTGGGCAGGGCCCGCGCCGCGTCGCTCAACGGCAGGGTGTTGGTCACGACGACCTCCCGGGCCACCGAGTTACCCAGGCGTTCGATGGCCGGGTCAGAGAAGATGGCATGTGTGGCGGCGATGATGACGCTGCTGGCTCCTTCGGCCATGAGGGCGTCGGCCGCCTGGCAGATGGTCCCGCCGGAGTCGATCATGTCGTCCACCAGCACACAGGTCCGGCCGGTGACCTCACCGACCACCCGGTTGGCGATCGACTTGTTGGGCTGTGTGGTGTCCCGAGTCTTGTGGATGAAGGCCAGCGGCACGCCACCCAACCGGGAGGACCACTGCTCGGCCACCTTGATGCGCCCGGCATCGGGAGACACGACCGCGAGATCCTCGTGGCCGTACTTCTCCTTGACGTAGGTCGACAGGATCGGCATCGCCATCAGGTGGTCGACCGGCCCGTCGAAGAAGCCCTGGATCTGCGCGGTATGCAGGTCGATGGCCATCAGTCGGTCCGCACCGGCGGTCTTGAACAGGTCCGCCATCAGCCGGGCCGAGATCGGCTCACGCCCACGGTGCTTCTTGTCCTGCCGGGCGTATCCATAGAACGGCAGGACCACGGTGATGCGCTTGGCCGAGGCGCGCTTCAGCGCGTCGACCATGATCAGGTGCTCCATGATCCACTTGTTGATCGGCGCGGCGTGGCTCTGGATGACGAACGCGTCGCAGCCGCGCACGGACTCTTCGAAGCGGACGAAGACCTCGCTGTTGGCGAACTCGTAGGCCAGCGTGGGGACCAGAGGCGTCTCCAGGTTGGCGGCGACCTCGGCGGCCAGGTCCGGGTGGGCCCTGCCGGTGAACACCATCATGTTCTTCTGCGTGGTGCGCAGGATTCCGCTCATGCCTGGGGGGTCCCCTCGCCGGGTGTGGCGTCCGTGGTGGGCGCGTCGGTGGTGGTCGGGTCGGTGGTGGTCGAGGCGGTGCGGGTGGCGGACGTTGCTGCGTCTGCCTGAGCCGTGCCAGGTCGCTTGGCCTGGGCCCAACCCTCGATGTTGCGTTGCTTGGCCACAGTAATCGCCAAAGCTCCGGCGGGCACATCCTGGCGGATGACCGTCCCCGCCCCGCTTCCGGCGCCGTCTCCGATGGTGACCGGCGCGACGTACATGGTGTCGCTGCCCATCCGACAGTGACTGCCGATCGTGGTGCGATGCTTGTTCACCCCGTCGTAGTTGACCACCACGCTGGAGGCTCCGATGTTGGAGTGTTCACCGATGGTGGCGTCCCCGACGTACGTGAGGTGCGGCACCTTCGACCCCGCACCGATCTGCGAGTTCTTGACCTCGACGAACGTTCCGATCTTGCCCTTGGCGCCGAGCTCCGCACCGGGTCGCAGGTAGGCGAACGGCCCTACGCTGGCCCCCTCCCCGACCACTGCGAGCTCCCCGTGGGTGCGCACCACCGTGGCACCGTCGCCGACCTCCACACTGGTCAGCGTGGTGTCGGGCCCGATGGTCGCGTTGACACCCACCGTGGTGGCACCCTGCAGCTGGGTGCCGGGCAGGATCGTGCTGTCCTGGCCGATCGCCACGTCAGCGTCAATCCACGTCGTCGCTGGGTCCGGGATGGT
>JBASAN010000409.1:0-1707 GCA_049650625.1 Ornithinimicrobium sp. | reverse complement strand
GTGAGGAACTCACCTTAGGACGCCACCGATCGGTGCCGCATACCTCGCCGCGTACTAGGCAGACTGGTTACGCGCGCCGTAATGATCAACGATGCTGGCGATCAATAAGTCGGCGTAGTCGGCGATTTGCGCGGACGTCTTGAGTTCGCTAGGCGATCTCTTCAACGAGTTGGCTGCTGATGACCTAACTCGTATGGCGTCAGCCGGGCCCACCCCGTCCGGTTGATAGAACCACATGCTTCCGACCGTCGGCATTCCGGCGCCACGCCCCTGCAGGCGGTATGTGACGCCGATCGGATGACCGTAGTTGTCGAGTAGGTCAACGAGGAGGGTCTGTTGTGCTTTAGGTATACGCACTCGTGCAGGTTGCGCGTATCGATCTGCCAGGGACGCTTCCGATGCGCCGACTTGACTCGCCTCCCCACCAGTAAGTTCAGAAAATACTTTCCGGACTGCCTCTTGCACCGACGCGTCGCGCGTTCCTGTAGCCGCCTCACGAAGCTTTCTGCCAGCGTTCTTGAACTCCGCTTCCCACGACAGTTCAACGGGCGGCACTGGCTGGCCGGAAGGCACTGGGCCCTCCAGAGTCATGTTTTGGTCGCGCCACCAAGTGCGGTCGGCTACCTCAAATCGGAGGAGAACAACGCGAGATGGCGAGGGCGACATACTGCGCGGCATCAGCGGCACCGTTGTCGACGTGGCGTCGTCATCCCTAATCGTTGCCGAGAAGTAGCCGCTTGCGGTATTGACGGGGAGCAGCGCGGTCCACGGCTCCTGCTTTGTCTCAGGGTCGTAGCGCGTGTAGTACGTGCCTGGCGGAACTAATGTGAATCGGGTGCCAGGTATGCCGGACGGTACCGCAACCACCATGTCAGATCCCACGGCGACTTTTTCACGTCGGGTCTTCAGGCAGACGTTCAACGCGGCCGTTCCGGAATCGTTGACCAAAACGACACCATGCTCACCGTCAGAGTCGACGCCGACCTCGTTGCCCTCGGACACCGTCCACGCAATAATTTTGTCGGCCAGGTCCCGGCGCCGTTGGTCTCCCGCAGCTTGTTTGTCAGCCCTACGACGACTGCTTTCGCGGATTAGACCACCAACGGCGAGCACGAGAGTGAAGATGCCCAGCGCCACCTGGATCCAGGATGTCAAAGCAATCTCCGAACTAGTCGACTCGATCGGGTCCTCAGTCAGGTTTTGTGAAACCCACCATCCCATCCTTTGGTCCGTTGGGCGACCCGCGTCACTCTGGATGTAACGACGCACGGCATTTCGCCGCTCGCAGCATCCTTCATCTAGCTGCCGATCGGGCGTGCGGTGTGTCGGTCGGCACAGCCCCCGCGTGCTGATTGCTACGATCAGCGCCCCGGCGGTGAGGGCCGCCGGCCGCACTTTGTGATTGCGTGAGCGGTGCCCGCGTCGCGTTTGAGAGTGAGCGCCATACGCGACACCCTCGAGCCGCCGTCGCGACGTTGTGCTGTCGCTCAACGCGTATGGCCGACGTGGCGGTGGTCGCGGGCGACTCGAGCCCGACCGTATCGCGGGCGCTCAACGAGTCGCCGCTGGTGCGCCGGCAGACTCGGGTGCGGCTGAAGGTGGCCATCGTCGAGCGGGGGTATCGCTGCAACTTCGCGGCCCGCGGGCTGGCCCGCAACCGGTCGGGGCGCCTCGGAATGCGGACCACCGACCTCGCCCAGTACAGGC
>JBASAN010000408.1:0-2398 GCA_049650625.1 Ornithinimicrobium sp. | reverse complement strand
GATGAGACGTGCGGCGGTGCCCTTGCCTCGGTGGGCGGGGTCGACGAACAGGTCGTCGATGTAGAGGGCCTCGGTTCCTAGGATCGGTATCTCGAAGGGGCGCCAGTGCACGAACCCGACGTGCTCGAGCTCCTGTGCCGTCGGGCCTGCCGTTGCGACGTAGCAGAATGTCGCGCGGCTAGCGGAGAGAATCCAGTTGCAGACTCTGTCCACTTGTTCGCCGTCCGCTCGGACGCCACCGGCCAGGGCGTAGGAACGGTAGAGCCTGCCCCATGCCACCCGGTCCGAGGAGTCGAACGGCCTGACTTGAATGTTGTCCATCACGTCGCAACACAAGCACGTACCCTTGTTCTTGGGCGGGACACGCCCCCGGACCGGATGGGCTCGCAGCGTGTCGGTCGGGGTCGTTGACTGCGGCGGGCTCGGGTCAAGCCTCCAGGCGTGCACGACGCAGGATGAGGCGGTTGTAGGGGTTGATGCCTCTCGGCAGGGCATCGTCGGGCCACCACCGGAGGGCTGCTGTCTCGCCGGCGTCGTCGATCTTCAGGTCTCCTGTGAAGTTGCGGGTCTCGAAGGTCGCCCCTAACGACGTGGGCCGCGTACCCGTCGGGGTAGTGCACGATGAACTCGGGACCAGAGAAGACATCGATCTGGGTGAGCTCCTCGGCCCTGAGCCCGGTCTCCTCGTGTAGCTCTCGTCGCGCTGCCTGTTCGAGCGTCTCGCCTGGTTCGATCCGCCCGCCCGGAAGGCCCCACGTGGCGTCATCGCCTCGCAGCTGCAGGAGGACGTGATGGGTAGAGGGGTCACGAACGAGCGCGCCGGCGGCGACCAGGACGTCATGCGGGACGGGCATGCGCGGCATCCTCGCCGATGTCTGTGGACCGGGGTTGCGGACTGACCCGGGTCTTCCCTGCTGAGTGCCGCCGGGTGCCGGCGTTGGGTGCCGGCCCACGTTCTCCTCGTCCCCGATAGCCAGCCAGCCCCTAGAGCTGCGGGTGGCTGTCAAGGGTGCGGCGGAGCCGCATCGCGTAGCGACGCCCCGCTTTTGGGCGCTCTTGACTGGTGCTCGGAGGTCTAGATCCTGTTGCGGCGGGGCAGGAGTCCCCTCCCCCAAGAACGGGTGCTGCCCATCATCGGCAGCTCGGGTCCCGTGGCCCAGCACAACCGTTCGACGGCCGCAGACGTAGAAAAGCGCGAGCAAGCTATGTCGAAAGCAGGGCTTTCGAAAGGACCCACTCGCGCGCTGCGCGGACTCGCCCCCACTGGTGGTGGAGGTCGCCCTCTTCGGGGGTCGCTGCGCTGGGCTGGCGGGCGCGTTCGTCGCCCGGCGAGGAACTGGTCCGCCCGGGTGATGCGCCGGACGGTTGACAGTCATGCGCGGAGCGACGCGAAGGCGTCAAACACGGCTACGTCGTTTGAAGCGGAAAGCTGCCAGGATGAGTCTCAGACGAGGATCCTTGCGGCATCGGTGGCCGCGGCGGGGCAGGTCAGATCGCACCCGAAGCTCGGGGCCAGTGTTGGTTCGACGCATCGCAGCCATTTTGCGCGACCGTCCGGTGGAGGTCTGGGTACGACGACACGCCGACACCCCCGCCCTGGCCGCGTTTCCGCAGTTCAGAACGGTTTTCGTCCGTCATGTCGCCGCCTACCTGTTTACTGATCCGTCGTACGACACAATCCGCGTACGGCGCCTCTTCCCCAAGCGTGTCGTAGGGGTCGCAACCGCATGTCCTGAGGAGAATCACACGATGACCACGGCCACCGATCTGACAGTCCTCGAAATTTGCGCAGGAGCTGGGGGTCAGTCACTTGGGCTAGAGCAGGCCGGTTTCGGTCACGAGGTCGCCGTTGAGATCGACCCGAATGCCTGCGAGACCTTGCGCCTTAACCGGCCCACGTGGACCGTCGATGAGAAGGACGTCCACGGCTTTGATGGTAAGCCGTACAAGGGGATCGACCTCCTCGCGGGCGGCGTGCCCTGCCCCCCGTTCTCAATAGCCGGGAAGCAGCTTGGCGCCGACGACGAGCGTGACCTGTTTCCTCAGGCCATGCGCCTTGTGCGCGAGACGAAGCCAAAGGCGGTCATGCTGGAGAACGTGCGCGGGCTGAGCACGACGAAGTTCGCGACCTACCGGCAGAGCATTCTGGACGAGCTCGAAGGCATGGGCTATCGGTCGGACTGGCAGGTCATCAACGCGTGCGAACACGGCGTTCCGCAGTTGCGACCCCGGTTCATCCTGGTGGCACTCCAAAAGAAGTACGCCGAGAGCTTCCACTGGCCTGAGCCTGTGGGCACTCCGCCCAGCGTCGGCAAGGCGCTCCTGCCCCTGATGAAGAGTCGTGGGTGGGAGGGAGCGGAGGCCTGGGCGGTGAAGGCAAACGGCATCGGTCCAACGC
>JBASAN010000407.1:0-18772 GCA_049650625.1 Ornithinimicrobium sp. | reverse complement strand
GTCCCAGGGCCTGCGCCACCTGAGACGCTTCGGCCATGCCGCAGCACTCTGGACCGATCCTTGCCCACCGCGTCACGCTCGCTTCCGGCGTCCGTCCGGTCCGTCGCGGCAGCGGCGAGATCCAGTTCGGCCTCACTCCTGAGCGGGGCATCGTGATGGCGGGTCTGACTGAGCCCGAGGCCGGTTGGTTGCTGTCGCTGGGGAGCCCGGGCGGCCTCAGGGGCACGGCTCGCTACGCGGACCCCGGCGTCCTGGTGGCCAGCGCCGGAGGCTGGGGGGTGAGCCTTCCCCGAGCCCAGGAGCTGCTCGACATCCTGCATACCCATGGGGTGGTGATCCAGGGACCTTCCTCCACCCCGGAGAGTCACACGCCCGCTCCGGCTCGGACACGCGAGCGGTCGGTCTGTGTGCTCGGTCACGGCGGCGTCCCGACCGCGATCCGTGCCCACGTCGGTGCGCTCGGGTGCTCCCGGGTCGACTCCGAGCTCGACGTCGCGCAGCCCCCGGAGATGACGGTCGTCGTGGTCCGTGATGCCATCAGTCCGCGCGATCGCTCCTGGTGGGCTCGCTCACCCCTGGCCCACCTTCCGGTGGTGGTTGCTGATCGTCGTGCCGTGGTGGGTCCGGTGATCTCGCGAAGCAGGCCCGGCCCCTGTTTGCTGTGTCTGGACCTGGCGCGCCGGGACCGCGACACAGCGTGGCCGATGATCGCCGCCCAGATCGCTGACTCCACCGGCGATGGGATCGGGCAGGTCAACACCAACGCGCTTCTGACCGCCGCGGTGGCAGCGTCGACCGCCATGGTGGTCGGAGCCCATCTCGACGGGCTGATCGTCCCGAGCGGAGTGACGTGGGAGGTCGCCCTGCCGTGGCCGGACGTCCGCACCCGTCAATGGCCTCGGCACGCCGCATGCCCCGATCATCGATGAGCGCGCCCTCATCTCACGCGGCCTCAGCCTTTCGGGGGCGTCCACGCCCGCGCTTACGGGCCACGACCTGTCCCTCCAGTACGAACTGGCCGCCCCAGACCCCCCAGGGCTCGGCCCGCTCCAAAGCACCGGCCAAACACGCATCCCGCAGGGGACACGGCGAGCACAGAGCCTTGGCCGCCTCGACGTCAGATGGGCTTTCGGCGAACCAGAGGTCCGGGGGATGGGTGTGGCATGGCAGATCGACCGCAAGGCTCGAGGTGCTGGGCGATGACGTACGACGAATGCTGGGTGTCTGGGTAGACACGAGGAGTTCCTTTCACCACTGTGCGCTCGCACAGAAACGGCCGGGGAGGATGTCGATGAGGACAGGCACTCCACGGCCGGTGAGGGAACTCAGATGCTCAGATCAACAACTGACGCCCGGCAGTCCGTCGCGGAGGCCTTGGATGGGGTCGGCGTGCGACAAGCACGCGCCCGGGGCTGGTCGCCCACGCTCCGTGCCACGAAGGCGTGGCCCTGTAGCGGTGGAGGAACGGTCAACGGGGTGCCCCACGAAGGTCTCGATCGTCTCCATTGCACGGGCCTCCCTTCGACTCTCGTTCACCCACAACACGCATCGGTTGTAGAACGTCGTCGACGCTACGCCGCGCTCGTCGTCGGGCGCAACTGATTTATTGCGACGCTTTTCGTGCGGTCGTGGGAACGCCTCGATGGCCTTCAAGAATGGCGAGCACATCCGTGCCGTAGAGGTCCAGCTTGCGCGAGCCCACCCCGGAGATGGACAGCAGCTGCGACACGTCCTTCGGCGCCTTCTCCGCGATGGCGATCAGGGTCGCATCGGTGAAGACCACGAATGCGGGCACCTTGGCCGAAGTGGCCGTATCGCTGCGCCACTGGCGCAGGGCGTCGAACAGAGCCTCGTCATACGTCGACGGACACGACGCGCATCGTCCGATCTTGCGCTCGGAGGCCGTGCTGAGGTCCCGCCCGCACGTTCGACAGACGGCCCGCGACCGGGGCTTCCTGGACCTGGCAACCGGTCGCGACCGGGATGACTCACCGTGCTCGGGGACTCCCAGCAGCTCGGCCGCCGGGACCAGGAAGCGACTGAGCTTGCGACTGGCCCGTCCACCGGTGCTACGACTGCTCGCCCAGCTGAGGTCCAGATGGTGGCGGGCCCGGGTCAACGCGACGTAGAGCAGGCGCTGCTCTTCGGCGACCCGAGCCGGACCCTCAGCCAACGTGATCGGCAGCAGCCCTTCGCTGCAACCGATCACGAACACCTGGTCCCACTCCAGTCCCTTGGCGGCGTGCAAGGAGGCCAACGTCACCCCGTCCACACTGGGCGCATGCTGCTCGCTGATCCGCCGGTCGAGCTCGGCGACGAAGTCCGCCATGGCGAGTCGTTCCCCGTCGGGCTCCAGGCCCTCGGCCAGGTGAACGAGCGCCTGCAGCGACTCCCAACGCTCCCGAGACGCCCCGCCGGCGGGTGCGGAGACCCCGTGTCCTACCGAGGACAGGACATCACGCACGCGGTCGGCCAAGGGTGAGCTCGGGTCGTCACTGCGCACTTGGCCCCGCAGCAAGACGATGGCACCGCGCACCTCGGATCGGGAGAAGAACCGCTCACCGCCCCGGACCAGGTAGGCCACGTCACACTGTGACAGCGCCGCCTCCATGGCCTGGGACTGCGCGTTCGTCCGAAAGAGCACGGCCATGGAGCCCGGCGCAGCGCCGTTGCTCACGCGGTCCTTGATGACCGAGGCCACCCCATGCGCCTCGGCCTCGTCATCCGGGTAGGTGGTCAGCCTGGGCCGAGGACCCGCGTCCTGCTGCGAGCGCAGCGTGCCCGCATCCAACGGCAGGACTGCGTTGGCCACCTCGATGATCTGAGGGGTGCTGCGGTAGTTGCGGACCAAGCGCACGGTCACGGCATCCGGATAGCGCCGCGGGAACTCGGTGAGGTATCGCGGCGTGGCGCCGGTGAAGGAGTAGATGGTCTGGGCCGGGTCGCCCACCACACAGACATCGTCACGTTCTCCGACCCAACAGTCCAAGAGCCGTTGCTGCAGCGGGTTGACGTCCTGATACTCGTCGACCACGAAGTGCCGATACTGCTGATGGACCGCCGCGGCGATCGTGGGATGCTCGGTCAGGATGCCGACCATGAGCAACAGCACGTCCTCGAAGTCGATGACGTTCCGTTCGTCGGTGACTTCCGCATACGTCTGCATCATCCGCGCCATCGCGGTGCCGTCCAGACCGGCCGGGGAACGGCCCTGCTGCACGGCCACGGAGGGGTATCGCTCCGCAGTGACTAAGGCGACCTTGGCCCACTCAATCTCGGCGGCCACGTCCCGCAGCTCTGTGCGCCCCAGCCGCAGACGCAACCGACTGGCGGCCTCGGCAACCGCTGCCGCTTTGCTCGGCATGACGTTGGGGGCCGGGCCCCCGACCGCTTGGGGCCAGAAGAACTGCAACTGCCGCAGGGCCGCCGCGTGGAAAGTCCGGGCCTGCACCGGCCCCACTCCCAGTCCACGCAGCCGGGTGCGCATCTCGCCGGCTGCTCTGGCGGTGAAAGTCAGCGCCAGCACCCGTTGCGGGGTCAGTGCCCCGGCCGCCACACCGTAGGCGATGCGGTGCGTGATCGCTCGGGTCTTGCCCGTTCCGGCACCGGCCAGCACCACGACCGGGCCGCGGGGAGCAGTAGCGACCGCTCGCTGCTCGGGATCCAACCCGAGCAGCACCTCCTCGGAATTGGGCACCCCCGTCACTGTGGGTCGCGCCCCCGGAAGGGGCCCGCAGGCTCGGTCTGCTCGATCTCCTTGCCGAACCAGTGCTCGATGAGCCGCCGGGCGATCGAGACCCGTGGCGGTAGCGCGACAGCCCCGGAGCGCACGGCGTAGGCCAGCTCGCCGCGGGCGAACCAGCTCGCTTCGGCGATCTCCTGAGGGTCCAGGGTGAGGTCGGTGTCGAACGCTCGGGCGGTAAACCCCACCATCAAGGAGGAAGGGAAGGGCCAGGGCTGGTTACCGCGGAACGTCACGCTGCGTACGTCCACCCCGACCTCCTCCTGGACCTCGCGCGCGACTGCGGACTCCAGCGACTCCCCCGCCTCGACGAAGCCGGCCAACACCGACATCCGCCCCTGCGGCCAGTGCGGACCGCGAGCCAACAGGATGCGATCCTCGTCGTCGGTGACCGCCACGATGACCGCCGTGTCGGTCCGCGGGTGGTGCTGGGAGCCGTCTTCACGGCAGACCCTGACCCAGCCGCCTTCGATCGGCTCGGTGGGGCCGCCGCAGCGGGGACAGAACGGATGGCGGTCGTGCCAGTTCGAGAGGGCGACGGTCGTGGTGAAGACCCCCGCGTCCGCGTCGCCGAGATCCTCCCCGGCCTCACGTAGGGTTTGCCACCCCTTGCTTCCCGGGTCCGGCCGCTCGCTCTCCTGCGCGGGGCGCACGACCGCAACATGCTCACGTTTGTCGTCGCGGCCCAGGTAGAAGGCCAGTCGCGAGGAGTCGGCAACATCGGGCGAGCGGGGGACCAACCGCATCTCACCGTCCACCCGGCACGTGCGCATCTTGCCGTCGACGAGGTCGTAGACCCGCGTACCGGACTGGGACAATGCTGATCGCAGCACGTCCTGGTCACGCCGGGCGGTGCCGGCCCGGTCCAGCGCCCCCCGGGCCAGCGACAGATCGTGCAGGGTCTCGTCGGCAACACTCACCCGCCCACTCTAGGCGGCACGTGCTGGATGCGAGACCGACCCGGCGCTGCCTGCAGCTGCTCTTCTCGGCCTCGCCTGCATGCTTTGGCCACGGGCACCGCATACGGTGATCGGGTGAGACGAAGCGATCTGGCCCTAGCCGGAATTGCCTGTGCGGCTGTGCCGGGGATGAAGCCGGTGTCGGTGCAGGAGGTCAGCAGGGGCGCTGCGGACGAGGCCGCGCAGCACCAGACGGCGATCATCGAGGACAACACCGGGCGGACGTGGGTCGTCAGGGTGCCGTTGACCACCGTGGCCGGCGCCGAGCTGGAACGCAACGAAGCCCTGGTCGGACAGCTGGGCAAGCATTTACCTTTCAAGGTGCCGGCCGCCACGGGGTTTGCCGCGCTCGGACCGGAGCAGGGCCGTGCCGCGGTCTATCCCTACGTCGACGGGTCGGCGCTCAACCTGCACCATCTGCCGCCCGGGCCGGGGTTGGCCAGTGCTGTCGGGAGAGCGATCGCGGCGGTGCACAACATCGCAAGCGATGTGTTCGAGGACTATGCCGTCCCGGTTTTCGACGCTGCCAGCCATCGTGAGCGCTGCGTCTCCGAAGTCGACCGAGCGGCCTCCACCGGACTGGTCCCGACGGGCCTCCTGGCCCGGTGGGAGGAGGCTCTGGAGGCACCCGGGCTGTGGCGATTCGCGCCTACCCCGGTGCACGGGTCTCTGGACGGCTGGGCCTTCCTGGTGGCCTTCACCGACGACGATGCGGCCACCGCGCGGGTCGTCGCGCTGACCCAGTGGGACCACGCCGTGGTCGGCGATCCAGCTCAGGACTTCGCGATCCTGACCGACCAGCTCACCCCGGCGGCCCTGGACTCGGTCGTGGAGAGCTATTCCCTCGCTCGTTCCTCGCGTCCCGATCCTCACCTGATCTATCGAGCCCGGTTGGCCGCAGAGATGCGCCTGATCAGGGGGCTGGCCCAGGCCGCCTCCGTCGGCGCCGAGGACACGGTGCAGCTAAGGGTGGACGAGCTGCGCAAGCTCGACCGGCTTACCGCCTCGGATCACTCCCTCGTCCCCGCGACAGCACTCGTCGCCACGAGTGGGGGCCTGGATCTGACAGGCCTCTCCGATGATCTGGAGAGCGATCCTCACGACGGGGAGCAGACTCTGGACGACGGAGACGACGTGCCCGAGGACTTCACCCTGGATGAGCCCGACCGTTCCGACACCCTCGACAGCGATGACCCGGTCGATGGGCACGGTGAGGGGTCCGGTGAGGCTGAGGGCAGTGACGACGCAGAAGCTGCGTGGGCTCACGACGACCCAAACATCGACGACCCAAACACCGACGACCCAGACATCGACGAGACGGACGACCCTACCGAGAGTTTGCCACGCGTCACCCTCGGATCAGAGCTCGACGAGTCATCACGCATGCGGGACCTCTACGACGTCGCCGATGACCCGGACGATGACCCGGGTGGCTCACCCTCCTCGTGAGGCCGCCTGGAGCCCGCTACGCAGACGTTCCTCGACTTCGGTCTCGCTGAGGGCCGACGGTCGGACCGTCTCGCCGGTCGCAGCGTAGAAGAAGGCCGTGTCAACGGCCGACACGTCGACCCCGACCAACCGGGCATACGCGATGCGGTAGACCGCGAGCTGTATGCCGCGCCGGTCTCGTTCTCGTTGACCGACTGGTGGCCTTCCCGTTTTCCAGTCGACCACAGTGAACCCGTGGTCCCCCCGAGGAAACACCGCGTCAATCCGGCCGCGGACCGTGAGCCCGGCCAGCGTCGTGCTGACCGCAATCTCCAGGCCCACCGGTGACCGCGCCGACCACTCGCTGTCCAGGAAATGTGTCTGCAAGTCGGCCAAGGCCGGCTCGCCCCCGCCGAGGTCCACCTCCCCGTCGAGGTCCGTGCCTCCAGCGAGGTCCGCGCCAAGGCCGAGGTCCACGTCCAGCAACGCCGGGCGGCCGTAGTGCTGCTCGACCCAGGCGTGGAATGCCGTCCCGAGATCCGCTCGCGGGGCAGGGGGAGCGGGCATGGGCCGGCGTAGCCGCCGCAGGAACAGCTCACGGTCCGCCATGACGTCCAGGACCGACGTGGTCGAAAGTTGAGTGGGCATGTCAGTGGCGGAAGCACCCCGATCGCCCGCCCCCCGTGCCGCGTGCTCGTCGCGTTCCGCGAGCAGCAGCGGCAGGAGGCCGCCGATGTCCCAGGGACGGTCGCCGTCCAGGGATTCGTCGTCGACCCGATGGTCGACAGCGCGGTCAGCGCGGTGGCTTGGGGTTCGCGCCCGCGGCAGTGCTGCTGGGTCGGTGCTGGATGTGGCCGAAGGACGGGACGCCTCGCGAGCGTCCAGCACGGTCTGCACGATGTCGGTCATCGCGGCGCGTCGGGGACCAGCTTCGACGGGCCAGGGAGCCCCCTCTTCCACCGCAGCCAACGGGTTCTGCTCCTGCTCGTCGGCAGGCATGTCAGCCCACTGCTCGGTTTCGACCTCGCACGCGCCCCCTGGACCGTCGCCCGCGAGGACCTCCGTCAGGAACCGCGAGGTGACCCGCGGTCGTTTCCCGGTCGACCACACGGGGGCGCTCAGCAGCATCTCCTTCCTAGCCCGAGTGAACGCGACGTAGGCCAGCCGCCGCTCCTCGGCCACCCGATGCGCGACACCGTCCGCGAAGAACCCGCGCTGCGCCGCGGTCAAAGCATGGGTGCTGTCTATCGCTGTGAGGTCCAGGGCCGGGAGGCCATCGGCATCCCCCCGCAGGGGGTAGGGCAGGGAACCGATACCCGTGAGCCACCCCTTGACGGCGTTCGGGGTGTGCGCCCATGTGCCTTCGGCAAGACGGGGTTGCCCCCGAACCACCGGGAAGATCCCCTCGGCCAGCCCGGGCACGGCGACGACGTCCCACTCCAAGCCTTTGGCTGCGTGGATGGTCAGCACCTGCACCGAGCCCGCGCGCACACTCACCTCGGCGAGCTCGGGGATCTCCACGTCTTCCAAGGCCCGCTCGTGGGCTCGCGCCGCCTCGAGCCATGCCAGGAAACCACCGAGACTGGGACGGTCCGCGCTGGCCTCGAAGGCAGCGGCAACCTCGATCAAGGCGTCCAGGTGCCCGCGCGCCCATCCTTGCGGCACGTCAGGATCAGCGGCAACCTCGATATCCAGGCCGATGCTGCGTTCGGCTTCGACCAACAGGTCGGCAAGGGGAATCCCGACCACGGTGCGCAGCGAAGCGATCACCGCGCTCAGGTGAGTGACCCTGTGCCACCCAGCCCGCGACAAGGTCGACCCCTGCGCAGAGGACCACCCGAATCTCGGGGGGTGGTCGAGCGCCTCACCCAGCGTGGCGCTCTCGTCCGGGAAGTCGGCCACCAGGTGCCGGGCCCACGCCCAAAGCGCACTGAGATCAGCGGCACCGAGTCGGCAAACCGGGCCACTGAGCAGCCGCACGACCTGATCTCCGCGCCCGGGGTCCTGGACGGCCCAGAGGAGCGCGACCAGATCCACCAGCTCCGGGGCGTTCAGCAGTCCGCCCAAGCCCACGACTTCCACCGGGAGGCGCTCGGCTCGCAGCGCCGAGACCACCGTGTCGAACTGTGCACGGTTCCGACACAGCACCGCAGCGCTGTGTCCAGTCCAACCACCGTCCTGGTCGAACCAGTGTCCCGCCACCCAGGACGCGACGTGTGCCGCCTCGTCTTGATGGGTGACGCATCGAGCCGCCTGCACCGCTCCGACGGGGGCCGACGGAGCAGGTGACACCTCCCGTACGGTCACTGGGCTGCCGCGCCGTAGCGGCGATGCGACCGCGTTGGCCACGTCCAGCACGGCTCGGCTGTTGCGCCACGACGTGCTCAGCGACCGGATCGGCGCCGCCTCCTCGGACCCCGTGCCGCGCGGGCCGAAACGTGAGGGGAAAGTGTTCAGCGTGGTGGCACTCGCGCCGCGCCAGGCGTAGATGGACTGATGCGGATCACCCACGGCCATGACCGGGACCTGTCCACCGGAGTGATCCGCTGATACGTCGGCATACAGCGAGGAGAGCAGCACCATCTGCGCCTCCGACGTGTCTTGGAACTCGTCGAGCAACACCGTGCGGTATCGGCTCCGCTCACTGGCCCCGACCGCCGGGACGTCCCGCGCCAACCGAGCCGCGATGGCCATCTGGTCGCCGAAGTCCACTGCTGACCGCGCTTGCTTGGCGGCTCGGTAGGCCGTGACGAGCGGAAGGATCAAAGCTTTGCGACGGAGCAGGAGCGCAAGGTCTGGACCCGACTTCGTCGCCGCCTTGCCGTCCTTGCCGGGCAACTCTTCGGCCGACCGGGCGTGATCCTGAAGCCACTCGTACACGTCCTGCGGGTCGACAAGATGCTCGCTGAGCTCGCTGGACAGGTCGAGGACCGCTTGCACGACGGTGCTCTCCGCCATCTCCATGATCGTCATATCGGCCGACGAGGAGTGCACCACCTCGTAGGCAATCTGCCAACACGCTGCCACAGAGAGCACCGTGGCCTGCGACTCGATCCCGAACCGCAGCCCATGGTCGGCCACGATCCTTCCGGCGTACGCGTGGTAGGTGGACACTGTGGGAGCCAGCACCGCCTCCGATGCCGCACCCGGTGACGACTCCTCCGCGACCTTCCACAGGCCGCTGACCCGCAGCGCCCGCAGCTTGTGCGCGAGTCGGGTCGCCAGCTCGATTGACGCCTTTCGGGTGAACGTCAGACCGAGGATCTCATCAGGGCGCACGTGGTCGTTGACCACGAGCCACAACACCCGGGACGCCATCGTCTCGGTCTTGCCCGAGCCCGCCCCGGCGACCACCAACATGGACTCCAAGGGGGCCTCGATGATCGCAATCTGCTCGTCCGTCGGCGGCGGCGTGCCCAGGGCGGCAGCTATGTGCCGGGCGCTGATCACTGGCGGTCCCCCTCGGGTTGCATCGGACAACACGTCTTGACCGCGCAGCTTCGGCACCACGCTCCCAGGGTCGCGTCGAACTGAGCCCCGGCCATGCCCTCAGCGCTGGTCCGCACCAACGCATGAGCCCATTGCGGATCCTCGGCCTCCTCCAGAGGAGGTTGTCGCTGCACCGAGGTGGCCTTGCCCCCCGCACCGCCGAGGTGCGCCAGAGCCGCTCCCCCACTGCTCGGGTCCGGCCCCAAGGCCTCACGCAATCCCCCCTCGAGCAGCGCCACCTGGTAGGCGCCCAGTTGGGGATGGGTTGCGATGTCCGCAGCGGCGGGCTTGTTCTTGCCCGTCTTGAGGTCCACCACGACGAAGGCACCATCGGCTGTCCGCTCCACCCGGTCCACCCGCCCGCTGAGCCGCGCACGACCGACCTCCACCGCAACCGGCAGCTCGACGTCGACCAGCTCACGGCCCTGCGCCACCATCTGCGCTCGGTAGGCCACGAAGCGTCCCATCATCTCGTGGGCCTGCCGCTGCTCTCGCACAGCGACCCACGACCGGTCCTGCCGCAGCTCGGGCCACCGCTCGTCGAGGGTGGCGATCAGGGTTTCCTGGCCCGCCTCGGGGTCGTCGGCCACGATGTCGTGCACCAGAGTGCCCACCGCGCTCGACACCATCGACTCCCCCTCGCCGCCGTGGCTGGTCAGCAACCATCGCAGAGCGCACTCGTTGAAGGACTGCACCTTC
Source organism: Ornithinimicrobium sp. (assembly GCA_049650625.1). GTDB lineage: Bacteria > Actinomycetota > Actinomycetes > Actinomycetales > Dermatophilaceae > Ornithinicoccus. The sequence continues at coordinate 8,455 of JBASAN010000407.1, read as the reverse complement.
GAGGGGGAGACGTTCACCGGGCCCGAAGGCACTCGCGGTTCGCGCGTCGACACCTCGCGACCATCGGTCCATGACGAGGGCTGAGCCCACGTCACCCCGGCCGCGGCCAGATCGACCAGGTGGGCGGCGGATCGATCCCGCGCTTCGATGTCGCCCTCGATATGGGCCCTGACGAGATCGCGACGCAACGAAGCCACGGCGCCCCGCAGGGTCAGTCGCGGCGGAACGGTCGGTGACGTGCGCCCTTGGCCATCCGGGTCGATCAGGTCGATGAACGCCGAAGGCTGCTCGTCCACGCTGGCTACCGAGGTGACCAGCAACCGGCTGCGGGCCCGGGTCAAGGCCACATAGAACTGGCGCAGCTCGTCGGTCCACACCTGGCCTTGTGCTGACCGCAGCCCGGTCAATCCGTCGATGGGGCGACCGTTCAACACCTCGACCAGAGCCTCAGCGCCCAGCAACGACCCACGTGTCCTCAGGTTGGGCCACACGCCTTCCTGCACGCCGACCACCGCCACCATCGACCACTCCCTCCCCGCCCCGGCCTGCGGGGTCACCACGGCGACGGCCTCTCCCCGCGAAGCGCGCGCGACCAAAGAGTCGGCGGTGACCTCCAGCGATCGCACGTGCGCGACGAATCCGGCGATGTCACCCCGGGCCCGTCGCTGTCCGTAGTCCTGCGCGGCACCGAAGAGTCGCAGCACGGCGTCGAGGTGGCGATCGGCTCGGGCCCCCGCCGCGCCTCCTCCGAGCGCTGCGGTCTCCCACAGGCTCGCCAGCCCGGTCGCGGACCACAACGCCCACAACAGCGCATGCGCGCTCACCTCCCCGCCCACCGAGTCGCGGGCCTCCTCGAGCGCCACTCGGCCGGCCCGAAGCACGCGGGCCACCCGGGTCAGCGGTCCGAGATCCCGGTCGGTGTCGACGTGGGCGAGCAACCAGCTGGGGTCCAGGACCCACCGCCCCATGACCTCGTCGACGTCCGCTGCGGGACGGCGGTCGGCGGTCCGCGGGGCAGCGTGGTCTTCGTCGCCCCTACCGGGCACCTCACCCGTGCTGACCCCGGCAAAGGGTTCCGCACGCCGAACGGCCCGACGGAGTCGCCGTAGCGCGACGGGGTCCGCGCGTCCGATCGGCGAGGTCAAGAGCTCGACGACCTCGCTGGCCTCCAAGTGGTCACGGTGACCGGCACACCACTGCACCACGGCGTCGATGCTCAGCAACAGCGGCCGGATGGCAGGATCGGCGGCCAGCGGAGTCGCATGGCGTGCGGAGTGCACCGGAACCCCTGCCATCGTCAGCGCCCGGCGAATGACGTCCTGTTGGGACCCTGAGCGGGCGACGACCGCCATCTGTGACCACGGCATCCCGTCGATGAGATGGGCCCGACGCAGTCGGTAGGCCACCAGCTCGGCTTCCTGAGCCGGGCTGTGTGCCACGGCCACCTCCACCTCTCCGCTGCCCTGCAGCGGCACAGCACCACGGTGCGACGAGCCGGTGCTGACCCCGATCCGGCGGACCGCTTCCGTCGCCACTGCCGCCAGGCCCGCCGTCAGTCGGTGTCCCTGGGCCAGCGCCAGATGTTGGACCGGCCGCGCGGCCCATCGAGAATCGGAGCCCAGGTCACCCCCTAGCTCGACGAAGCGATCGCCCACGGCACCGCGGAAGCCTTGCACGACCGCGTCCCCGTCTCCGAGGAACAGGACCCTCAGCTGTGCGTGGTGGAGCGCGTGGATCAGCGCTGCCGACGACGCGGTCAGCTCCTGGGCGTCGTCGACAACCAGCAATCGCAGTCCACCGGTCAGGGCGTCCGCGAGCGCCTGATCCTCCCGCAACACCGCGGCCGCAGCGACGCCGATGTAGGCCGGGTCGAAGGCACCGGGGCTAGCAAGCGCCGTGACCTGCTCGTACTCTTCGAGGACGTGAGATGCTGCCTGCCACTGCGGGCGAGCGTGCTCCCGAGCCATCTCCCGCAGTTGCGCTGCATCCACCCCATGCTCCACCGCCCGCATGAGCAGGTCGCGCAACTGGCCCCGGAACCCCGCTGTGGACAGCGCCGGGTGAAGGTCGAGCGGCCAGGCCGGAGCGGGCGCGGAGCCTTCGGCATGCCCCTGCAGGAGGTCGCGGATGATGGCGTCCTGCTCGGCACCGGTCAACAGTCGCGGCAGGGGATCGCCACTTGCGGTCGCGGCGTGTCCCAAAATCGAGAAGGCCAGCGAGGACGCCGTGCGCACCAAGGGCTCCGTGCGAGTGCCGGTGACTTTGCTGTTCAACGACGCACCGAGCTCGGCTGCAGCCACGCGAGTCGGGGCCAGCAGGAGCGCCGCGTCCGCCGGTCCCCCACCGGCGAGGAAGTCGGTGATGACGGCCTGGGCGAGGTGAGTCTTGCCCGTTCCCGGGCCTCCGGTCACGACCACGACCCCGGGCGCGCCGTCCAGCACGGCCGCCCGCACCACCTCCTGGGACGAGTCCAGCTGCAATCGCGCATGTTCGGCGTCGTTCATCCCCCCATCAGACCAGGCTCCACCGACGCACCCGACACCCACGCTGTCCCGATCAGAGCCCGACCAGCGCCATGCCGCATACTTGCCCTCCCGCGGGGAGATGCCCCGCGTCGATGCAGGAGGACTGAAGTGGAAGTACGTGTCGGTGTCCGCAACATCGCTCGGGAGCTGACGTTCGAGTCGGACCAGAGCAGCTCCCAGGTCCAGGAGGCCGTCAGCGCAGGGCTGGCCTCCGGTGGGGTGATCTCATTGAACGACGACCATGGCCGGGTGTTGCTCATCCCCTCCGAAGCGCTCGGGTACGTCGAGGTCGGAGTGCAGGAAAAGGGCAAGGTGGGCTTCGGCACGGCGTAGTCGGGGCTCGCGGGTCCGTGCAGAGCCGTACACTGAGGAGACCTACGGTGCCCGGTCGGCACAGCCAAGCAGGACTGCGCGTGCAGTTGTCAGACGAAAATCCCCGATCGGCCCTTCATACACGTTGAGCTCGCGGGCCCGACGGAGCCGATCAGAGAGATCCATGGAAGAAACACGCACGTTCGCCGACTTCAACATCCACCCTGACGTCGTCTCGGCCCTGGCCGAGTACGGCATCGTTCATCCGTTCCCCATCCAGGCGATGACGTTGCCGGTCGCCCTGGGCGGACACGACATCATCGGTCAGGCCAAGACCGGCACCGGCAAGACCCTCGGCTTCGGTCTGCCGATGTTGGAGCGAGTCCTGGCTCCCGGCGATGAGGGGTTCGGCTCTCTCGAGCGCCCGGGGGCTCCGCAGGCGCTGGCGGTGGCCCCGACACGCGAGCTCGCCAGCCAGGTCGCCCAAGACCTCACGCGGGCCGCCGCGAAGCGCGGTATCCGCGTCCTCACCGTGTACGGCGGCAGGGCGTACGAGCCTCAGATCGAAGCCTTGAAAGCGGGCGTCGAGATCGTGGTGGGCACTCCTGGCCGTCTCATCGACCTCGCCGAGAAGGGGCACCTCACCCTCGCCCACGCCCGCTCCGTCGTGTTGGACGAGGCCGACGAGATGCTCGACCTCGGAGTCCTCCCCGACGTCGAGAAGCTGCTGTCGATGACCCCCGCCGGACGTCAGACGATGCTGTTCAGCGCCACGATGCCGGGAGCGGTGGTGGCGCTGGCTCGCAGCTACATGACCCAGCCCACGCACATCCGAGCCATCACCGAGGGCGACGACAAGCACACCATCGCGGCCGTGGAGCACTTCGTCTACCGTGCCCACGCGATGGACAAGGTCGAGATGGTCGCCCGCATCCTGCAGTCCAAGGACCGCGGCTTGAGCATCATCTTCGCTCGCACCAAGCGCACGGCGGCCAAGGTGGCCGACGACCTCGCCGAGCGCGGTTTCGCTTCCGCCGCCATCCACGGCGACCTGGGCCAGGGGGCACGCGAGCAGGCGCTGCGTGCCTTCCGGTCGGGCAAGGTGGACGTGTTGGTCGCGACGGACGTCGCCGCCCGGGGTATCGACGTGGAGCTCGTCACTCACGTCATCAACTTCCAGTGCCCCGAGGACGAGAAGACCTACTTGCACCGCACCGGCCGCACCGGCCGCGCGGGCGCTACCGGGGTGGCGGTGACCTTCGTCGACTGGGACGACCTACACCGGTGGACGTTGATCAACAAGGCGCTCGACCTCGGCATACCCGAGCCGGAGGAGACGTACTCCTCCTCCCCTCACCTGTTCAAGGACCAGCAGATTCCCGAAGGCACCAAGGGCACCCTCCCCCGTTCTTCGCGCACCCGGGCCGGGCTCGGGGCCGAGCGGGTCGAGGACATTGAAGGCTCTGCGGGGCGACGCAAGCCCACCTCTGGGCGCGGCCGTCAACAGCACGGTGGTGCTCCCGGCAACGCTGCGGACTCCTCCGGTGGGGGCAAGACCTCCGCAGATCGGGGACATCGAGCCAAGCGCACCAGCACCGTAGAGCGCGGCTCCACGTCGGGAGGCGGCCAGGGGCAGCGTCGGCGGCGACGTCGTAGCAGCAGCAGTCAGGACGTCGAGACGACGCCTTCTTCGGACTGACCCCGACGCGCTGTGTCGGCCGTGGCCGCCAGCGTGTCCAGACCGACCCAGCCCGGGTGGGGTGGGCCGACCGCCAACCCCTCGGCGCAGTGTTGCTGCACGTCACACCACCGGCACAAGGCCGACGGCCGTGGGGGGAAGGACGGGGAGTCGGCACCCCGTTCCCGGTAATCCTGCTCGGCTTCGCGCAGGTCGGTGCCGATGGACTCCGCTTCGGCCAGCTTGCGACCCAACGACTCGTCGGTATGCCGATGGGCGTCCATGGCCCCGGTCGGCAGGTGGTGCAGCTCCACCACCTGCACGGTTCGACGGAACATCCGCGACATCGCGAGCGCATACAGTCCCAGAGCCAGGGAGGTCCGTGCGCTTCCCGGCTCGACGCCAGCAGCCCCCGTCTTGTAGTCGATCACGACGAGCTCGCCTCCTCGCTCGGCGACCCGGTCCACCCGACCGGTGATAACGAGGGAGTCGGTGGGCATCGAGACGGTGCGCTCCACCGCCACCGGCTGCGCGAGCCGGTCGATCGTGCGCAGGTAGTCGATCACCCAGTCGGTGACCCGGCCTCGCCAGTGCTCGGACTGGGCCTCGTCCGCAAAACCCGCGCGCTGCCACAGGCGTCCGACGAGCCGATGGACGCCGCGCGGGGTCCGCTCGGACTCCGGGAGGTCCCAGAACTGTGCCAACGCCGCATGCGTTGAGTTGCCGATCGATGCGATCGCGCGTTGCGGGGCCTTGCTGGGGCGAGGCCGGTCCAGATACTGCATCCGGTAGGCGCGGGGGCAGTCCAACCATTGCCCCAGCTTGGAGGGGCTGACGGCGAGGAGGCGGCGCGGTGGTGTCGCGTCGGTCACAGCGTGTGCCCCAGAAGCGGGCTGCCGGATCCGTCAGCCACGATCCGCTCGTACTGAGCGGGATCCGTGGTGAACTCGGCCAACGCATTCGACTTCCCGGTCCCGTGGTAGTCACTGGAGCCCGTCTGGATCAGCCCCCACCGGGCACAGAGGGCTCCTGCCTGCTGCATGGCTACCGCATCGTGGTCACGGTGGTGCACCTCCAGACCCCCGAGACCTGCCTCGACCAGCTCACCGATCATGAACTCCGTCACGGTGTGGCCCCGGGCGTGGGCGAACGGGTGCGCCATGATTGGCACTCCTCCAGCAGCCCGGATCAGCTCGATGGCCGCGCTGGCCTGAGGGGCCCAGTGACGCACGTAGTAGCGGCTCCGCGAGTGCAGGAGGTCGGCAAACACGGCGTTGCGATCCACGAAGGTGCCCGACCGCACGAGAGCGTCCGCGACGTGCGGGCGGCCGAGCGTCACTCCCTCCCCCACGTGCTCGCGGATGGCGTCGTAGTCGACCGGGTAGCCGTCGGAGGACAACAGGTCCACGGTGCTGCGCATCCGGTTGTCGCGATGTCTGCGGATAGCGGCCATCAGGTCCGCCAGCTCTCGGTGCTCCGGATCGATGAAGTAGGCCAGGATGTGCACCGAGATGCCCTCGACCTGCGTCGACAGCTCCACCCCGGGCACCAGGCAGATCTGCAGTTCGGAGGCGGTCCGAGCCGCCGCTGCCCACCCTGAGATGGCGTCGTGGTCAGTGAGAGACAGGACGTCGATTCCGGCCGCGGCGGCCGAGCGAACCACCTCCGACGGCGCCTGAGTTCCATCACTACAGGTGGAGTGGGTATGCAGGTCGATCACCAGGGGCTGGGCGGGCATAGGGGCCACGGTAGGCCAAGGAGAACCGACTCAGTCCTGGTAGGCCCCCAAGGCCCGCCGTCGGGCCCGCATCGCCGAGACGTCCAGACCGAAGCGGCGGCGGGCGGCATACCCACCGATGGACAGACCCCCGGCCAGGCCCAGGCCCACGGCCAGGGCCGTCAGCACCTGCAGGATGGCCAGGTTCAGGAACGACTCGGAGTCGAGCATCAACAAGAAGATCGCTGTGTAGACCGCCAGACCCGGCAGGAGACAGTAGATCGCGGCGGTGCCGACGACGACCTCGGGCACTCGCAGCCAGTGATGAATGGCGTAGGCCAGCGCCCCCACCAGTGTCGCGGCCACCGCAGAGGCAGGGGCCTGGGGCAGGGCCAGTGCCGACCCTGCCTGGAAGGTCAACCATGACACCGCAGCCACTCCCGTGGAGGCCACGGTGGCCCGGATCCCGGTGTAGTTGGTCATGCAGAATCCGACAGCCACGATCATCGCCCCGATGGTGCCCCCGATGACCGTCGGGCGCTGTGCCACATCGGGTTGGATGACCAACGGCAACCCGATGGCGTTGGCGATGGCCAGGACCCCGGCCACCCCGACCGCGATGCCCAGGGTCATCGTGGCGACTTCCAGGCCTCTAGCCCCGGCGGTCACGTAGTAGCCGTCCAGCGCATCTTGGGCAGCGCCCATCACCGAAAGACCCGCCAGCAGCACGATGATGCCCGAGACCACGACGAGGGAGGGCGTGCCCAACCCAGGGACGTCGATACCGAGGCCGGGTATCCTGTTCTGTCGTTCCGTGGGCAGGGTGACCCAGTAGAGCACCACGGCGATGGTGGAGGGGATGGCTGCGCTGGCCACCTGACTGAAGAAGGACGCGACGCCGAGGCGATACAGCGCTCGCTGCGTCAGGTCCACGGCGGCGGCGCTCAACCCGGCGACGATCCACATGGTGGGGCCAGCGTCGAAGAGGATGACCACCCCGAGTCCGGTCAGGGCCATGCCCAGCGTCACGATCCACCGCCGGTACGGGTGGGGCTTGGTGAGGATGTCGGCGAGCCGAGTCCGCGCATCCTCCACCGGGATCCGCACCCAGACAGGCTCGCCGTGAGGCATCGAAGACTGGGCATCGGTGGCGGTGAGGTCGTCGACCAGGCGCTGTAGGCCCTCGAGTCGGGTGAAGTCCAAAGCGCGGGCTTTGATGACCCGCATCACCGAGAGCGGGTCCTGGTCGACACCACGCTGGACCGACACCGAGATCGAGGTGTACGTGATGTCGACCGCCGTCGACTTCACGCCGTAGGCCGAGGTGACCCGCAGGACGGTGGCCACGACCTCCGCGGCGGAGGCACCGGTCGAAAGGGACGCCTCGCCGATCCGCAGCCCGAGGTCGAGAACCATCCGGGCGTGCCGCTGCGATACGTCGTCGTCGGCACCGGGGACAGCGATCGGGACGGTGGGTGGGCCGATCCCACGCACCGCCCAGTTGGCCCGGTCCCGCCAGATCTTCCCTACCCCCGCCGATGCCTTGACCTGCGGCCCTGTGATCTCGCGCCCCCGTGGGGCACGTCCTCCCGTCTTTCCTGCTGACACACTCACGTGCACCACAGTAGGCATTCAGACTGTGAGGTCACCAATCTGCGTGCCACCATGGAGACATGAGCCAGCAGCAGACCAAAGCCGGACACCGCAGTCGCCCGACCGGGGCTGCTTTCGAGGCGTTCATGAGCCAAGGATGGGCTCCGGAGAATGGTGAGCTGCCCCCGGCCAGCCCGGTCGCCCCGTATGCCGACCGGCGCCGCAGCGCCTTGAGCGAGACCTTTCCCGGCGAGCGCCTCGTGGTGCCTGCCGGCGGGCTGAAGGTGCGCAGCAACGACACCGACTACGTCTTCCGTCCGCACAGCGCGTTCGCCTACCTGAGTGGTCTGGGCGCTGACCGCGAGCCTGACGCCGTGCTCCTCATGGAGCCCCAGGCCGACGGTGGTCACGAGGCAGTGCTGTACCTGCAGCCACCGGCTGGTCGCGACAGTGCGGACTTCTACTCCGACTCCCGCACGGGTGAGTTCTGGATCGGTTCACGCCCTTCGCTCAGCGACGTCTCAGCGGAGCTGGAGGTGACCACGCGGCACTTGAGCGAGCTGCCGGACGCGGTGGCCAAGGACGTGCCCTCGGTCTCGGTGCGGGTGGTCCGCGATGCTGATACCGACG
>JBASAN010000406.1:0-1729 GCA_049650625.1 Ornithinimicrobium sp. | reverse complement strand
GGGTATGCAGAGCACCGCCTCGGTAGCTTTCCTGTTCACCCGCCTGCTGGCCGACGGCGTTCGCCTCTTCGCGGCCGCCATACCCATGAAGGTCATCCTGGACGCCTACGGAATCGACCTCTCCTTCTTCGCGATCATCGCGATCCTGGGGGTCGTGACCGTCGCCTACACCTTCGTCGGGGGCATCCGTGCCGTGGTCTGGGTCGACGTCCTGCAGATGACGCTCTACGTCGTGGGTGGGGTGATCGCGTTGTTCTTCATCGTCGGCAACCTCGAGATCAACTTCTGGTCGGCTGCCGCCGAGGCGAGCAAGACCCAGGCCCTGGACTTCACCTCGAACCCGATCTCCGCCCCGTACGCCTTCGTCACCGCCGTCGTCGGGGGTGCGCTGCTGTCGACCGCCTCGCACGGTGCCGACCAGATCATCGTCCAGCGACTACTGACCTGCCGGACGCTCAACGACGCCCGCAAGGCCGTCATCGGCAGTGCGGTGGTCGTCTTCGTCCAGTTCGCCCTCTTCCTGACCGTGGGGCTGGGGCTGTGGAGCTACTACGAGGGCCAGACCCCCGAGGAGCTCGGCCTGCAGACCGGCGACCAGATCTTCCCGACCTTCATCGTCGAGGCTCTGCCGGCCGGCATCTCGGGCCTGCTGCTGGCCGGGATCATGGCCTCGGCGATGAGCACCCTGTCCTCCTCGTTGTCGGCCCTGTCGTCCTCGACCATGTCCGACCTGTACGAGAAGTTCAGCAGCCGCACGTTGAGCGACCAGCAGGGTCTTCGTCTCGGTCGCCTGTTCACGGCAGGCTGGGGGCTGGTCTTCATCGGGGCCGCAGCGCTCTTCACCGGGACGGACAACCCCGTGGTCGAGCTCGGCCTGTCGGTGGCGGGGCTGACCTACGGCGGGCTTCTCGGCTCGTTCTTCCTCGGTCTGTGGGTCCGAAAGGCCCGCCAGCTCGACGCGGTCGTCGGCTTCGCCTGTGCCGTGACGACCATGTCCTACCTGTTCATCTTCCAGCGCGATCTCATCGGGTTCACCTGGTACACCGCCATCGGAGTGGTGATCACCCTGGTCGTCGGGAGCCTGCTCTCGCTGCGGCACGGTGAGGCCTCGCCGCTGGCCGACCGCACCGCGAGCGAGGAGACCCGGGTGCCGACCGGGGATGAGGCCCGATGAACGGGACCGCAGGGACGCTGATGGCGAGCGAGATTGCCGAGCAACCCGAGGTGTGGCAGCGGCTGCTCGGCGAAGGGCTCTCGTCGATCAAGGCCGCCGCCGCCACTATCGCCGCCCGGTCTCCACGGTTCGTGTTGTTCGCGGCCCGCGGCACCAGCGACCATGCAGCGCTGTACGGGAAGTACCTGGTCGAGATCGAGCATGGGCTCCCGGTCGGACTGATGTCACCATCGACGATGACGGTGTATGCCGCCCGCCCGGACCTGCGGGAGGTGTTGGTCGTCGCCATCAGCCAGTCCGGCGGTTCGCCGGACCTCGTCCAGTCGCTGCGCACAGCCCGGGAACGCGGAGCGACCACGCTCGCGATCACCAACGCGGCCGACTCGGCTCTGGCCGCAGAGGCGGAGATCCACGTCGACGTGCTGGCCGGCGAGGAGCGGTCGGTGGCCGCGACGAAGTCCTACACCGCTCAGCTCCTGGTCCTCCGGCTGTTGCTCGGCGCCCTGCGAGGCGACGACCCGGACACGGCGAAACGGCTTCCCGGACTCGCACCCC
>JBASAN010000405.1:0-13166 GCA_049650625.1 Ornithinimicrobium sp. | reverse complement strand
GGTGGAGGAGACCTACGAGCTGCTCGAGGCGCTGGAGGTCGGGGATCGTGACCACATCGTCGAGGAGCTCGGCGACGTGCTGTTGCAGGTCCTCTTCCACGCCCGTCTCGCGGAGGAGACCGACGACGACGGGTCCACGGAGGACGCCGAGGGGGCCTTCGACATCGACGACGTCGCCGCGTCGCTGGTGGACAAGCTCGTCCGACGCCATCCACATGTGTTCGCGGAGGGCGCCGCGAGCACTCCTGGCGAGGTGGAGTCGTCGTGGCAGGAGCTGAAGGCGGCGGAGAAGCCGGAGCGCGAGTATCTGCTGGACGGCATACCCGCGGGTATGCCGGCGCTCGCCCGGGCCAGCAAGATCGCGGGTCGACTGATTCGATCAGGTCAGGCGGAATGGCTGCAGGACGTCGTGGCCCACACGGCCACGACCGGCGTCGCCGGCGAGCAGGCCGCCCACCTGCTCGCGACCGTTCTCGAGGCGCACCGCCGCTCGGTGGACCCCTCCGCCGCGCTCCGCACAGCTCTGCGGTCGATCGAATCGCAGGCTCGAGGCCTACCTGCATCCGAATGAGTGCGGTGCGTTGGTGCCTGGGCGCAGTGAGATCAGCGGCTAGGCTGACGGGAGCGAGCATCATCACGCCCCCATCCGTCATCTGAGGAGTGTTTCCATGGCCGTCATCGACGCCATCATCGCCCGCGAGATCCTGGACTCCCGCGGCAACCCCACGGTCGAGGTCGAAGTCGGTCTGGACGACGGCACCGTGGGCCGGGCGGCCGTCCCCTCGGGGGCCTCGACCGGTGCCTTCGAGGCGGTCGAGCGCCGTGACGGCGACAAGGGTCGCTACCTGGGCAAGGGGGTGCAGGAAGCGGTGCAGGCGGTCATGGACGACCTGGAGCCCCGACTCCTGGGCTACGACGCGAGCGAGCAGCGGTTGGTCGATCACGAGATGCTGGCGGTCGACGGCACCGACAACAAGGGCAAGTTGGGCGCCAACGCCATCCTCGGCGTCTCGCTGGCCGTGGCCAAGGCGGGCGCTGAGTCGGCGGGGTTGCCGCTCTTCCGCTACATCGGCGGACCCAACGCACACGTGCTGCCCGTGCCGATGATGAACATCCTCAACGGTGGCTCCCACGCGGACTCCAACGTCGACATCCAGGAGTTCATGATCGCGCCCATCGGCGCCGGCTCCTTCCGTGAGGCCCTGCGTTGGGGTGCGGAGGTCTACCACGCGCTCAAAGGGGTGCTTAAGGACCGTGGCCTGGCCACCGGCCTCGGCGACGAAGGGGGTTTCGCGCCCAGCCTGGACTCCAACCGCGCGGCCCTGGACCTGATCCTGGAAGCCATCGAGAAGGCCGGATACACCCCGGGTAGCGACATCGCGCTGGCTCTGGACGTGGCGGCCACGGAGTTCTGCACCGACAACGTCTACTCGTTCGAAGGCGGCTCGAAGAGCGCTGCCGAGATGACCGACTACTACGCGCAACTGGTCGACGACTACCCGTTGGTCTCCATCGAGGACCCTCTGGACGAAGACGACTGGGCCGGATGGGCGACCATCACCGAGCGCCTGGGCGACCGGGTGCAGCTGGTCGGTGACGACCTCTTCGTGACCAACCCCACCCGTCTGCAGCGGGGCATCGAGGAGAGGTCCGCCAACGCACTGTTGGTCAAGGTCAACCAGATCGGGTCGCTCACCGAGACGCTGGATGCGGTGGCCCTGGCCCAGACCAACGGCTTCCGCTGCATGATGAGCCACCGCTCGGGGGAGACCGAGGACGTCACGATCGCTGACCTCGCCGTGGCCACCAACTGCGGGCAGATCAAGACCGGTGCCCCCGCCCGTTCGGAGCGGGTCGCCAAGTACAACCAGCTGTTGCGCATCGAGGAGGAGCTGGACGATGCGGCTCTGTACGCCGGGGCCGGGGCCTTCCCGCGCTTCTCGGTCTGAGCACCACATCGCCCCACGGAACGGTAGAGGAGGGGAGCTGACGTGAGTGGTCCCGGGCGACGCGAGGATCGACCTGGCGCGGGCAAGCGCGCCACGGCGACGTCTTCCCGTTCGGCGACCGCAGGGCGGTCCGGCCCCCCGCGCTCAGGGTCGACGAAGTCCGGCCCGGGCCGCTCCACTGCGCATTCGGGCGACAGACCGCCTCGGCCACTCAATGCCCCCTCGCTCCGACGGCCGGGGTCCTCGCAGGTCTGGCGACTCAGTGCCCTTGCTCTCGTCCTGGTGTTGCTGGGCGTCTTTCTCTTCCCGACGATCTCGGGGTATGTCGACCAGCGGCGCGAAGTGACGCAGCTCGAGCAGCAGATCGAAGCGCAGCGCGGCGATATCGACGACCTCCAAGCCGAGCTCCAGGACTGGAGCAACCCCGACTTCATCGAACGCAACGCCCGCGACCGGCTTCGTTTCGTGCGGCCGGGCGAGACCTCCTTCACGGTGCTGGACGACACCGGAGCGGTGCTGGTCGAGCCTCTCCCGGGCGTGGCCGCGGTCACCAACGACGTCCACGAGTCTCGACCCTGGTACGGCGAGGTGTGGGAGTCCGTCAAGACAGCGAACGATGGCCTGCCGGAGACCGTCACCGATGGAGGCTGAGACGTCTCTGGAGCACGACTTGTGGGTGGTGGAGCGTCAGCTGGGTCGACCGCCGCGAGGAGTGGTCGATGTTGCCGCGCGGTGTCCCTGCGGCTGTCCCTGCGTGGTGCGGACGGAGCCCCAGCTGCCGGACGGGAGCCCGTTCCCGACCTTGTTCTACGCGACGTGCCCGGCGTTGACGGGGGCGATCTCGACGCTGGAAAGCAACGGCATGATGCGCGAGATGACTCAGCGGCTCCAGGAGCAGCCGGATGGCCTGCTCGCTCAGGGGTACGCAGCCGCGCACCGCGACTACCTCGCCCGTCGAGCCCTGCTGGGCAGTCCCACTCAGATCGACGGCATCTCCGCCGGTGGGATGCCCACCCGGGTGAAGTGCCTGCACGTGTTGGTGGCCCACGCCTTGGCCGTCGGTCCCGGGGTCAACCCGCTGGGAGATGAAGCACTGGCCGCGCTGCCTGCCTGGTGGGAAGGTGGTTGCTGCGCAACGCAGCTCGCCGACGATGAGGAACGATGAGGTCAGATCCGCGATGACAGACCGCAGACGGGTCGCAGCGATCGACTGCGGCACCAACTCGATCAGGCTCCTGGTGGCCGAAACGGCAGATCACGGCGCAGGACTGGTGGATGTGCACCGCGAGATGCGTGTGGTCCGTCTCGGTCGTGGCGTGGACGCCACCGGTCGGTTCGACGACACAGCACTGAGCGACACCCTGGCCGCGGCTCGGGACTACGCGCAGATGTGTGCCGACAGCGGCGTGCAGTCGGTCCGGTTCATCGCGACCTCGGCGACGCGGGACGCCGCCAACGCTGATGAGTTCCTCGAGGGGGTGCACGAGATCTTCGGGGAGTTCGACGTGACCCCGGAGGTCATCACCGGCCTCGCCGAGGCCCAGCTGTCGTTCGCTGGGGCGACCGCCGAGCTGGTCGCGGCAGAGCGGGCAGGCATCGGGGAGGCTGAGCCGCCCTATCTGGTGGTCGATATCGGCGGCGGGTCGACGGAGCTCGTCCGCGGCAGTGGCGAGGTCGAGCAGTCGATCTCCCTGGACATCGGCTGTGTCCGAATGACCGAACGCCATCTGCGGGACGACCCGCCCACCGAGACCCAGGTGTGGGCCGCGCTGACGGACATCACCGAGGCCATCGACCGCGCCGCTCAGACTGTCGACTTCAGCGGCGTTCGCACCCTCATCGGCCTGGCCGGTTCGGTCACCACGACCAGCGCTCACGCCCTGGAGCTCCCGACCTACGATCCCGAGCGCATCCACGGGTCGGTGATCAGCACGGTGGACGTGGTCGATGCGGCCAACGACCTGTTGCGGATGGGGCGCGGCGAGCGTGAAGGGCTGCCCTACATGCACCCGGGGCGGGTCGACGTCATCGGAGCCGGCGCGCTGATCTGGCGCACCGTGGTGCAGCGATTGGTGCGCGACGCCGGGGTGGCGTCGGTGCGGACCTCGGAGCATGACATTCTCGACGGCATCGCGTGGTCGCAGATACAACCCTAGGAGACTGTGGTGAGTGCAGCGTCGGCTCGATCTGATCTACGACCCGGGCGGGCCGCACACAGGAACTGGGCCGGCAACGTGACCTTCGGGGCCGCCGTTCAGGCCCCGGGCAGCGTCCGCGAAGTGCAGCACCTCGTGGCGGCCTCCCCCCACGTGCACGCGGTGGGGACAGGCCACTCTTTCACCCCGGTGGCCGACACGCGTGGGGTATTGGTGTCCACGCTGAACCTGCCCCATCGGTTCGAGCTCCGCGTCAACCCGACCACGGGTTCGCCCGAGGTCACGATCAGCGCCGGTATGACGTTCGCCCAGGTCGCGCCCCGACTGGATGCCGAAGGTTTCGCTCTGCACAACATGGGCTCGTTGCCGCATATCTCCGCGGCTGGGGCGTGCTCGACCGGCACCCACGGGTCCGGCGACCGCCTGCCGTGCCTGGCCGCAGCGGTGTCAGCGGTCGAGATGGTGACGGCTGGCGGTGCGCTGGTGGCGTTGGACCGGGACCACGCCGACTTCTCCGGGGTCTTCCCGAGCCTTGGAGCTCTGGGCATCTGCACCGCCCTCACCTTCGAGCTGCAGCCGTCGTTCGACGTGGCTCAGACGGTCTGGCAGGGGATCGACGCCGAGACCGGCGTTGATCACGTCGACGAGATCATGGCCTCGGCGTACAGCGTCAGCGTCTTCACCGTGTTGCACCCCCGACACTTCGGCGACGTATGGGTCAAGCGCCGCCTGGACCAGCCCGACCCCGACCTCAGCCGGTGGGGAGGGGTGCCGTCTGCGCATCCTCTGCGGCCGGTGCCGGGCGAGGAGGGTGAAGGGTGCACCGTGCAGGGAGGCATCCCCGGCCGGTGGTTCGAGCGGTTGCCGCATTTCACCCCCGACGCCCCTCCTAGCAGCAGCGGAGCCGAGGTGCAGACGGAGTACTACGTCAGTCGACAGCACGGCCCGGAGGCGCTCGCTGCCCTATGGGGGATCGGAGAGTCGGTGCAGCATGCCCTGCGTGTGTGCGAGCTGCGCACCGTCGCCGCTGACGGGTTGTGGCTGAGCCCTGCGTGTGACGACGACCTGCTGGGTATCCACTTCACCTGGCGGCCCGACCCGGCCGCAGTCCGATCGGCCTGCGAGGCGGTGGAGGCTGTCTTGGAGCCCTTCAACCCGGTGCCGCACTGGGGCAAGGTCTCCTACCTCGAGCCGGACGTGGTGTCCAGCCGGTACTCCCGCATTGAGGACGCTCGTCGCCTGGTGCAACGGATGGACCCTGACGGGGTCTTCAGCAACGACTTCTCCGACCCCTACCTCCGCGTTGTCTAGCGCACTCCCGCACCCGGTCACCGGCGAACTCTTCTCCTCCCCGGTGCCGCCTGGCACCGGCTGGCCGGCCGACCCCGCGGATCGACATACCCCCGTGACTCGCACCGATTCCCAGGTCCGAGCGCGTTCGGAAGCGGCCTCGACCATCGCCGAGCTGGACGCCCTCATCTCGGTCTGCCGTGCCTGCGACCGACTGGTGACCTGGCGCGAGGAGGTGGCTCGCACGGGGCGGCGGGCCTCCTTCTCCGACCAGCCGTACTGGGGTCGTCCTGGCCCCGGCTTCGGGGACGATGCCCCGGGTGTGCTGATCGTGGGACTGGCACCGGCCGCGAACGGGACGAATCGCACGGGAAGGATGTTCACCGGGGACCGCAGCGGGGACTGGATCTACGCTGCGCTGCACCGAGCCGGGTATGCCGACCGACCGACCAGCGAGCACGCCGGGGATGGTCAACGGCTGCGAGGCGTGCGGATCGTCGCTGCGGTGCGGTGCGCCCCCCCGGCCAACAAGCCGACGGCCGCCGAGAAGGCTCGATGTCGGCCCTGGCTGGAGCAGGATCTCCGCTTGGCCGAGCCCACCCTGAGGTCCGTCCTGGCGCTCGGGGCGATCGGCTGGGACGCGGCCTTGGCGGGGGCGCGGGCCGTCGGCTGGACGGTGCCGGCCCCGAAACCGAAGTTCGGACATGGTGCTCAAGCGGATCTGCTGGGCACCCGGGGCCAGCCGATTCGGCTCGTGGCCAGCTATCACGTCAGCCAGCAGAACACCTTCACCGGCCGGCTGACCGAGCCGATGCTCGATGCGGTGGTGGCCCGACTGTGACCGGTAGCCTTGGGGGCGCCTGGCCCCCGTAGCCCAATCGGCAGAGGCAGCCCACTTAAAATGGGTCCAGTGCGGGTTCGAGTCCCGCCGGGGGTACAACGGACAGCGCAAGCGGTGGCACTCAGCCTCATCGTGCCGTTCGGCCCGGTGCCTAGCCTGCGGTGGCCGTCCACAACAGGGCCAAGGCCACGAGCGCGTACTGCCCCTTGGGGTGCGCGCGGAAGAGCGGGTCGCTGCCGAGCAAGGCCACCGCTGCACCCTCCGTTGGGCCCCGTGTGTCGACCCCGTGCACCATCAGGGCCTGTCCGGCGGCATCCCGTGCGCCATCGTGCTCGCCCGCAGTGACCCGCCAGTGACCGCTGACGAGCGGGGACCCGGCGCCATACCGCTGGTCGACGACGACGCCGTCCCCGAGGTCGGTGAACCACGAGGGTGCGTTGACGAACGTGGTGGTGCTGGCACCGCGACCGAAACCGGTGCGCGGACTGGTCACGGCGACGACTCCGTTGGCGTCGCCGCGCCCAGAGTTCAGGTGGACCGGCAGCAGGTCGAGGTCTTCGTTCAGGTCTAGTCCAGCAGGTCTCAGGGCCACGAGTCCACCCCCTTGGCCGAGGAAGGTCTCCAGGTGCCCTCGCCCCTGCTTCGACAGGTCGTCGATGTCGAGACCGGTGGAGACCATCAGTGTATCGACGGTGGAGAGGTCGAAACCCTGGTTCAAGGCCTCAGCATCCACCGGGGTCACCTGGAACCCCATCTCGCGTAGCGCAAAGGTCTCCTCGTCGGTGGCTGCGGCCGCGACGCGCACACGCGGCAACATCACGCCGGAGCGCTGGTCCGTCGACGCCGCTGTGGTGTGCAGGATCGACACGTTGAACCTCTGCGCGGTCTCGCGCACCTGCGTGACTGCATCAGCAGGGATGATGACCGAGCCGGTCGGCGCGTCGAAACGCAGCGCGACTCCGTCCTCCAGCAGAGCATGCAGAGCGTTCACGTCGACAGGATCACGCAGCCTCAGACGCCAAGGGCCACGGGTGCTCGGAGCTGACCCGGAGGCGCGGTCACCGCTCTCACGGGGCCGAAGGGAGGGGCGGGTCCACCACGAGCCGGACCTGGTGGAGGCAGACAGCAACGGGCCTTGCATGCCCGAGGTCGTGGGGACTGCGACGACATCGGCGCCCCAGAGCGCAGACAGGCTCCACGCCGAGATGTCGTACATCGTGCCCATCAGCGACGATGCGTCGGTGCCCGCGCTCAATAGTGCGTTCGCCAAGCCCCGCCGCGGTTGGTGCATGTCCACCACATAGCTGCCCCGAGGGTACGTAGTGCCATGGATGGACACGGGAGCGTCGGCGACCTCAACCTGGACGCCGTGGGCGGCAAGGTGGTCGACGAGGCGGTCGGCTGCCGGCGCAGAGCGCTGCTGCATTCCGGTGGGGATGACGTAGGCCCGGGGGTAGGCGAAGGGCTCCACCGCGACGGGGGCCGGCTCGTCCGGGTCGGCGTCGGCATCGACGAAGGGCACGCCCCGGCCCAGGGGCGCAGCCCGGCCGGGCTCTCCGGCCACACCACGTCGAGTGCCTTCGTCCTGGTCGGCCAGGAGTGCGTCACGATGCCGGGCGGCGTAACTGATCGTGGACTCCATCGCCACCCTCGCCACCTTGGTGTTGAGATCGGTTCGTCTGCGCAGCTCCTCGGGTGTGAGCGCCTCTGCTTCGTGGTTGGTCTGGAGCGGTAGTTCGATCGTCTGTCCGGTCGCGTGGTGCAGCTCGGCGTACTGAGCGGTGAAGATCGGCGCCCAGCCGTCCCACCCGCGGGTCCAGTCCCGAAGCGGGATCTGCGGAGGGCGGAGTCGGTCCGTCTCGCCGAAGCCGAGGTCGTTGATCGCGCGCTCGATGCCTAGGGCGTTGGGCATCGAGTGCTTCATGACCAGGTCGAACTCGATGTTCTGCGCGAAAGGTGCGGTGGTGGGCTCGATGAGCGGGCCGTTGGCGTAGCCGTGCACGTCCAGCACCATGGCTGGGGCAAGCGCGACGATCGTGTCGCGCACCGCTTGAGCCTCAGGTTGACTTGCCGTCAGCAGGTCACGGTTCAGGTCGAAGCCCAGGCCGTTGTCACGGGTGCCGGCCACCCGCCCGTCGGGGTTCGCGCACACCAGGATGTGCACGCGGGTCGACTGCAGCACCTGCTCGATCTCAGAGTCCGGAGAGGACGCGAAGTCCTGCACCAGCGCCAACGCGGCATCGGTGCCTTCCCGCTCGTCCCCGTGCAGGTTGGCGGTGAGCAGGACGGGAACCTTCGAGGTGGAGGAGGCGTCGCTGTCGGGCGCGGTCAGGGTGACGAGATAGAGGTCGCGTCCGGCCGCACTGCGACCGACGACCTCCACACTCACCCTGTCCGAGGTGGACTGCGCCTCGTTGAGCACAGGAGCGAGCTGATGGAAGGGCGTGAGACCGACCAGACCAGCCGCGTCGCTGTCGTCCGGGGCAGGCTCGTCGAGGACGGTCACTCGCGGGTACGTGTCTTCGACCGTGATGTCGTTCGCGGCCGGTGCGCTGGCCAGGGAGGGGGAAGGCGTCAGCGGCACCCCGCTGGCGGGAGCACCCAGCATCGACCCGATCAGCCCTACCGTGACGGCCAGACCGAAGGATGCCCGACGAGACGTACGCTCCGGTGCTCGACCCGTCCTCACGGCATACCTCCCTCGTGCTGGTCCCGGCCAGGCAGCAGCCCCGCGCAGCAAGCAGACTAGCCCGGGGTCCCCGACCACGCTCGGGGATGCCACCACGCCGGGCGCCGGGCAGATTCACGCGGGAGTGCGGGGGAACATTGCGGATCGCCCAAACGCTCTATTATGTACGCACACAAGATTCAGCCCACGACTGCGGCTGAACCACACTTTCGGAGGGCACATGGGCAGCAACCCGGTTTTCAACCGGATCGACCGTGAGACCAGTGGGTATGCCGGCTTCGGCAACTCCCAACAGCAGGGTGGCGGAGCCTACGCTCCGCCCCGTGGAGCCCCCCAGCAGGGCCCCGGAGCTCCTGCCGGATACTCCAGTCCATCCGGATCCTTGTCCAACGAGCAACTCGACCAGATGTACGGCCAGGCACCCGCCGGTCCGGCTCAGACGGGTCGCGTGACGTTGGACGACGTCATCATGAAGTCACTGGGCCTGTTCGGCCTGGTCCTGCTGGTCGCGGGAGCGACATGGGTGTTCGTGCAGCCGGTCACCAGTGCCAGCGGCGTCGTGGAGATGAACCCGTTGGCCATGCCGATCTGGTTGATCGGGATGTTCGGCTCGCTGGGTCTGTCGTTCGCGATCGCCTTCTCCAAGAAGGTCAACGTCCCGCTCATCGTGGTGCATGCGGTGCTCCAAGGTGCGTTCCTGGGTGCCGTCAGCGCGGTCTTCAACACTGCCTACGAGGGTGTCGTCCCGGCGGCCGTGACGGCCACGCTCGGCACCTTCGCCGGCATGTTCCTGGCCTGGAAGGTCGGCTTCATCAAGGTCACCAGCAAGTCACGGCGGATCTTCGGCATGATGGCGATGGGCTACCTGGTCTTCGCGCTGGTCAACATCGGAGCGAGCATGCTCGGATTTGGCAGCGTCTACGACGGCGGCGGCATCCTGGCCATCGTGATTTCGTTGCTGGGTGTGGCGCTGGCCTCGTACTCCCTGGCCATCAACTTCGACTCGATCGACCGCGCCGTGAACGCCGGCGCACCGGAGAAGTACTCCTGGCTGCTGGGTCACGGCCTGGTCGCCAGCCTGGTCTGGCTCTACATCGAGTTCCTGCGTCTGTTCGCCATCCTGCAGAGCGACTGACGTGAGCTCGGTTGAGCCCTCCGGGATTCCCCGGCCGGTCTCAGCCGAAGCAGAGATCTCCGCAGAAGTCGAGCGCGTGGTCCGGCGGTGGCGACAGCTGCCGTTGGACCACGCGCTTCGTGCTTCCCCGCACGTCACGGCGCAGGCGCAGCAACTGGCCGATGAGGTGGCTGGGCATCGGGGTGTGCCGCTCCAGCGGCTGCCCGATCTCGGCCCGGCCGTGCTGATGGACCAGCTGCGGGTCGTGGTCTACGACTACCGCACCGAGGGACTGGACGCGGTCGACCTTGCGCAGCGGCTGCGTGAGCTGCGCCGTTCGCTGCCCTGAGGAGTGACCGCCGGTCTACTGCTCTCGGGAGTGTCAGAGCCGCTCCAAGACCATCGCCATACCTTGGCCTCCGCCGACGCACATGGTCTCCAAACCGAACTGGCCGTCCTTGACCCGCAACGCGTTGAGCAGGGTGGTCGAGATCCGAGCGCCCGTGGCTCCGAAGGGGTGGCCGAGCGCGATCGCCCCGCCGTGCACGTTGAGCCGGTCCGGATCCATGCCGAGGTCGTCCGCGCTGGCCAGCACCTGCACCGCGAAGGCCTCGTTGATCTCGTAGAGGTCCATGTCCCCGATGGACATCCCGGCCCGTGCCAGAGCCAGGCGGGATGCTTCCACCGGTCCCAGGCCCATGATCTCCGGCGAGAGGCCGGTGGCGGCCGTGGAGACGATCCGGGCCAACGGCTGCAGGCCGAGCTCTGCGGCCCGGGAGTCACTCATGACCACCACCGCTGCGGCACCGTCGTTCAGCGGGCAGCAGTTCCCCGCCGTGACGGTGCCGTCGTCCCGGAAGACCGGCGCGAGGGTCGAGACCTTGTCGTAGGTCACTCCCGCGCGGGGACCGTCATCGCGGGTGACGACCGTGCCGTCGGGCACCGTGACGGGCGCAATCTCGGCGTCGAAGACGCCCGCGGCGATGGCGGCCTCCGCCCGGTTCTGGCTCAGCACGCCCCACTCGTCCTGTCGTTGCCGACTGATGCTCCGCATGGTGGCGACGTTCTCAGCCGTCTGGCCCATGGCGATGTAGGCGTCCGGGAGTAGGCCCTCCTTCCGGGGGTCGGTCCACCGCCTGTTGCTGGCTGCAGTAGCCTTCGTGCGCTCCTCAGCGTCGCTGAACAGGGGGTTGTGCTCTTCGGCACTGGACCCACCCGCCCCGGCGAAGTTCGGATACCGCGAGACGCACTCCACTCCGGCGCTGATGAACGCGGAGCCCTCGCCGGCTTTGATCGCATGAAATGCCATCCGCGTCGTCTGCACCGATGAAGCGCAGAACCGGTTGACCGTGCTACCCGGCAGGCCGTCCTGGCCCATAAGAACGGCCACCACACGTGCCATGTTGCTGCCGTGTTCGGCCGACGGCTCGGCACAACCGAGGTACAGATCCTCCATCATCGAGGCGTCGATCCCAGGCAGGTCGGCCAGAGCGGCTTCGATGGCGACCGCGCTGAGGTCGTCGGGGCGCATCTGACGCAAGGAGCCTTTGAAGGCTCGCCCGATCGGGGTGCGGCGGGCGGCGACGATGACTGCTTCGACCATGGTTCCTCTTCACTGAAGACGGTGGGCGGGTGCTCCTGCCGAGTGTATGACCGTGCAGGGGCGCCTTGCGGAGGCCCCGACCCGCGGGGCGGCGGGACTGTACGCGCGTGCTCAGGAATGCCACGATGAGCGGGAAACCCCGATTGCTCATGGCAGCGTGAGCCGAAAAGAGGACATTGTGCGTATAGGCGTGCCGACCGAGGTCAAGAACCACGAGTATCGGGTGGCGATCACTCCGGCCGGCGTGAACGAGCTGGTCCAACACGGGCACAGCGTCCTGGTGCAGGAAGGTGCCGGTCTCGGCTCCTCCATCGAGGACGCCGAGTACGTCGCGGCCGGCGCGAGCCTGAGGCCCGACGCGCAGAGCACCTGGGGTGAGGCCGACATGGTGCTCAAGGTGAAGGAGCCGATCGCGAGCGAGTACGGCCACCTGCGCGATGACCTCATTGTCTTCACGTATCTGCACCTCGCGGCCGACCGGCCGTTGACCGAGGCTCTGATCTCCGCCGGCACGACCTCGATCGCCTACGAGACGGTCCAGCTCCCGAACCGAGGCCTGCCGCTGCTTTACCCCATGAGCGAGGTGGCCGGGTGTCTGGCCCCACAGGCAGGAGCCCAAGCCATGATGCGGGTGAACGGTGGACGCGGGCTGCTGATGGGTGGCGTGTCCGGCGTGGATCCGGCCAAGGTGGTGGTGCTGGGCGGTGGCGTCTCCGGATCGCACGCGGCCACGATGGCGCTAGGACTGTGGGCGGACGTGACCGTCTTGGACACCGACGTGGACAAGCTCCGCGCCCTGGACCGACGGTGGAACGGACGCATCAAGACCGCGACCAGCAACAAGCTGGAGCTCGAGCAGCACGTGCTGGCCGCCGACATGGTGATCGGCGCGGTCCTCATTCCCGGCGCCAAGGCGCCGTCCCTGGTCAGCAACGACATGGTCAGCCGGATGAAGCCGGGAAGCGTCCTGGTGGATATCGCGATCGACCAGGGTGGGTGCTTCGAGGACTCCCACCCGACGACTCACGCCGACCCGATCTACACGGTGCACAACTCGGTGTTCTACTGCGTCGCGAACATTCCCGGCGCGGTGCCGCGCACCTCGACCTACGCCCTGACCAACGTGACCATGCCGTACGCAGTGGCGATTGCGGACCACGGGTGGGAAGCGGCCCTGCGACGTGACCCGGTCCTGGCTCCCGGGTTGAACGTGGTCGGCGGCCGGGTGACCAACGCGGGCGTCGCCAGCGCCCATGACATGGAGCTGCTGACCCTCACTGAGGCCCTCGCGGCTCGCTAGCCGGACCCGACGGGCCCTGGGGCGCCGGTGCTGCTTCGTCGGTCTGAGGGGCTGCGGCGGTCTGCCCACCGTCGTCACCGGCCGGGACCGCAGGACGGTGCCGACGGAGGAGCTGGGCCCAGCGGCCCCGCTCGCTCCGGACGCTGCCGTCGACCTGGGTGCCACTGACCTCGCTGCCCGGATCGGCCGCAGCCCGTTCTGCAGCAGCAGGCAGTGGCTCGACC
>JBASAN010000404.1:0-10851 GCA_049650625.1 Ornithinimicrobium sp. | reverse complement strand
GCGCCTGACGCTCCGCGGCGTCCTGACTCTGCGCGGCGTCGTCGCTGGAGCCAGAGGGCCCCGCGCTGGGCGCGGGGGCAGCGGACGTGGTGGTCGGTGTCGGACCGTTTGACGAGGACGATGCCGGCGCGGACGCCTGCTGGCTTGCACCGCGACCCGAGCCCCCCGCCTGCACCTGACCCAGAGCGCGCTCGTCGCTGCGCTGGATCGGTGAACCACCGTCGAACCCGGCAGCGATCACGGTGACACGCACCTCATCGCCCAGCGAGTCGTCGATGACCGCGCCGAAGATGATGTTGGCGTCGGGATGGGCGGCTTCCTGCACCAACCGCGCCGCTTCGTTGATCTCGAACAAGCCGAGGTCCGACCCGCCCTGGACCGACAAGAGCACCCCGTGGGCACCTTCGATGCTGGCCTCCAGCAGCGGCGAGGAGATCGCCAGCTCGGCGGCCTGCACCGCACGGTCCTCCCCACGCGCCGAACCGATGCCCATCAACGCCGACCCCGCGCCCTGCATGACGGACTTCACGTCCGCGAAGTCGAGGTTGATCAGGCCGGGGGTGGTGATCAGGTCGGTAATGCCTTGGACACCGGAGAGCAGGACCTGGTCGGCGCTGCGGAAGGCGTCCAGCATGCTGACGGCGCGGTCCGAGATCGACAGAAGACGGTCGTTGGGGATCACGATCAGGGTGTCCACCTCCTCGCGCAAGGAGGCGATCCCGGTCTCGGCCTGGTTGGCGCGGCGCCGTCCCTCGAAGGTGAACGGCCGGGTCACGACGCCGATCGTCAGCGCCCCGAGGGTGCGGGCGATCTTGGCCACGACCGGCGCCCCGCCGGTGCCGGTGCCACCACCTTCGCCAGCGGTGACGAAGACCATGTCGGCTCCCCGCAGGGCTTCCTCGATCTCCTCGGTGTGGTCCTCGGCGGCTCGTCGTCCCACCTCGGGGTCCGCGCCGGCTCCCAGGCCCCGCGTCAGCTCGCGGCCGACGTCCAGCTTGACGTCCGCGTCACTCATCAGGAGCGCTTGGGCATCCGTGTTGATGGCGATGAACTCCACGCCTTTGAGGCCGACCTCGATCATGCGGTTGATGGCGTTGACGCCACCACCGCCGATTCCGACGACTTTGATGACGGCGAGATAGTTCTGCGCTACGGACACGATGCGCCTTTCACATGGTGGTGGGGCCGATGGGTGAGTCGGTCCTGAGACTGCGTCTACGAATGGGTGGTCCTCGGGAAGGCAGGCTTGCGAGGATAGGTGAAAGCATACGGGGCAAACCTCGATCGAGGCATGATGTTCAACCTCAAGTGAAGATATAGGGCCAGGTCGGACCGACGTCAGCCCAGGTCAGGGAAGCAGCGGCAGCCCGGTGACCACGGGGGCGTGGGGCGAGGTGACGTCGATGGTCATCTTCTCCTCACCCTCGGGGTCGATCGTGTCCTGCGCGAGCAACGCTCGCGTGGCAGCGGCCTTGAGCTTGGCTTCCTGCGGGCGCCCCCAGGTCACGTCGATCACGCCGACGCTGAACCGGAGGTCACCGTCCGACGTCACGGTCATCGACGAGACGTCCTCGGCGAATGGCTCGCCGAGCGCTGCTCGGGCAGCGACAGCTCCGGCTAGGGAGTCCGGGTCGACATCGCCTCGAGCGGCTCTGATCTGAGGCAGGTCCTCCGGCCGCTTTGACACCTCCTCGAAGGCCACGCCGTTCGCATCGACCAGTCGTAGGGGTTGGCCTGGTTGCTTCAGCACGGCCGCGGGTGTGCGCATCGTGACCTCGACGACCACGCTGGAGGGCCAGTCGCGGCTCACCGTCACCTGCTCGATCCGGGAGTCTGCGGCTACCCGACCGGACATCGCCTCGGTGTCGACCCGGGCCAGGGGCTCCCCCATGGGAGCCTCGGCATGCTCGATCGCCAGGGCTTCGACCTCTTTCGAACCGCCGGTGACATCGACGTCCTTCAGCACGAAGACCGGGGCGAAGCCCACGAGGTAGACGACCGCCGCCGTCAGCAGCGCCAAGCCCGCAACCCAGATCCCCGCTCGGCGGGGTCGAGAACGAACCGCCTTCACCCTCCGGGCAAATCGTTCATGCATCGGTGCGCTCCAGCAGCTGGGTGACCTCGGGGCCCAGAGTCGTGACGTTGCCGGCTCCCACGGTGATGAGCACATCACGCGGGCGCACCAGCGAGGCCACCAGACCAGCGGCTCGTCCGCGCTCGGCCACGTAGTGCACCTGCGGCACCGGCTGTGGGGAGCCGTCGCGGTGTCGGCGGACCATCGCCTCGGTAATCAAGGCACCGCTGACTCCGGGCATCGGCGCCTCGCGGGCGCCGAACACGTCCAGCACCACGACGACGTCGGCGCCGGACAAGGCTTCAGCGAACTGCTCCGCGAAGTCGGCCGTGCGCGAGTACAGATGTGGTTGGAAAGCGACCACCAGGCGACCGCCGGCCTTCACGACCGAGCGGCCGGCGGACACTGCCGCAGCCACCTTCTGGGGGTTGTGCGCGTAGTCGTCGATGATCTCCACCCCGCCGGCTTCGGCAACCCACTCGAACCGCCGCCGCGTTCCAGCGAAGTGTGAAAGACCTGTCAGGGCCTCCTCCACGGGCCGGCCGTAGCCAGCGGTCGCGGCCAGCAGGGCGGCGACCGCGTTCTCCACGTTGTGGGCCCCCGGCATCGGGACACTGAGCCGGTGAACGGTCTGCGCCGCGACCTCTCCGACGTCGCTCCTCCACGTCAGGGTGGCCGTGCTCGTGCGTCCCTGCTGAGCCCATCCGGACACCTGAACGTCAGCCTCCGGCGACCGGCCCCAGGTGAGGACCCGCTGGCCGCGGGAGCGGGCCCGGGAGGTCAATGCCGCAGACCCCGGGTCGTCCGCGTTGGCGACGAGCAAGCCGTCGGGTCCGAGCGTCTGCACGAAACGGTCGAACGCTCGTTGGACTCCCGCGAAGTCGCCGTAGAAGTCCAGATGGTCAGGGGTCACGTTGGTGACGATGGCGACGCGAGGTCGATAGGCCACGAACGATCCGTCGCTCTCGTCCGCCTCGATCACCATCGGGCCGACCCCGACCTGGGCGCTCGCACCGAACTGGGCCACGACGGAGCCGATGACGAACCCGGGCGCGGAGCCGTCTGCGGCGAGGCAGGCCACGACCATCGCACTGGTCGTGGTCTTGCCGTTGGCACCCGCGACCGCGACCGCATCACGGTCCTGGCTCAGGGCCGCGATCCCCTGCGCCCGATGGAGCACCCGCAGGCCACGTTCACGGGCGGCTGCCAGCTCCACGTTGGACTCACTGACAGCCCCCGAGATGATGACCGTGTCGGCACGGCCGAGGTGGCTCGGGTCGTGACCGACATGCACCGTCGCCCCGGCCGCGGCCAAGGCTTGAAGCGTGGCGCTGTGAACGGCATCCGATCCGCTCACTTCGAGGCCGGCCTGGAGGAGGAGCAGGGCGACACCGGAGACCCCCGCGCCACCGATGGCGATGAAGTGCACCCTCCCCAGATCACCAGCGGCTGGCAGGGGGGCGGTGAAGTCGAACCTGTCCCGACCGCGCTGCTCGGGCGCGGCGCTCACCGTCGCCCCGCCGCCGACTCGACCAGGTCGACCAGTGTCTCGTCCGCGTCACGCTGGCCGGCCTCTGCTGCCGCCCTCGACATGGACCGCAACGACTCGTCGCTGGCCATCAGTGGTAGCACGGTGCCGCGGACCCAGTCGGAGGTGACGTCCCCGTCGTGCACCAGCAGACCTCCCCCGGCGGCCACGACCTCGGCGGCATTGAGGCGCTGCTCACCATTGCCGATCGGCAACGGCACGTAGATCGCGGGCAGTCCAACGGCGGCGAGCTCGCAGACCGTGCCCGCCCCCGAGCGGCAGACCGCCAGATCAGCGACGGCGTAGGCGAGGTCCATCCGGTCGGTGTACGGCTGCGCCACGTAGCGGACCGTCGAGTCGTCGAAGGCACCGCGCTGGATCGAGATCTCCTTCCCCGCTCCGGTGAGGTGCAGCACCTGCACCCCTGCGGCGGCGAAGTCCTCAGCTGCGGCTGGGAAGGCCTCGTTCAACCGTTGGGCTCCCAGGGAGCCCCCGAAGATCAGCAGCGTCCGCAGGTCGGGGTCCAGGCCGAAATAGCTCATGCCGGCCGCTCGTGAGGATGACCGGTCCAGGGTCGCGATCTCTTGCCGTAGCGGCATACCGACCCATTGGCCATGCGAGAGCTTCGAGCCTCGGAAGGTGGTCGCCACATGGGGGGTCAGGCGGGCACCCAGCCGGTTGGCCAAGCCGGGGCGGGCGTTCTGCTCGTGGATCACGATGGGCACGCCGTGTCGGCGGGCGGCGAGGTAGGCCGGTGTCGAGACGTAACCTCCGAAGCCCACCACCACATCGGCACGCGCCTCCTGCAAGGCCTGCCCCGCGGTGCGGATGGATCCGCGCAACGCTCCGGGAAACGCCAGCACAGCACGGTTGGGCCGTCTCGGAAGGGGTGCCTTCGGCACGGTCACCAACTCGTACCCACGCTCGGGCACCAGCCGGGCCTCCAACCCTTCCGCCGTGCCCAGCACCGTGATCCGGGTCATCGGGTCCCGACGCCGTAGCGCGTCGGCCAACGACAGCAACGGGTTGACGTGTCCAGCGGTGCCACCGCCGGCCAGCACCACCGACAGCGGCTCAGCCACGCCGTTCACCGCCCCCGTCGGCGGGTCGTCGCCACCGTGGCCAGGGTGCGGCGCAGCACGGAGGGGCGCCCCGCTAGCGCGGCCGAGCACCCTGGCAGGGTGCGCGCCATTGCCAGCAGGACTCCCACGGCCATCAGGGCTGCTATGAGTGCGGACCCGCCACTGGACACCAACGGCAGCGGCACTCCGATGATCGGCAGCATGCCGATGACCGACCCGATGTTCAGACACGCCTGAGCCACGAGCCAGATCATGATTCCTGCCGTCGCCAGGCGGACGAAAGGGTCCGTGCTCGTGGCCACAATCCGGAAACATGCGTACGCCAGCACCGCGAAGAGCGCTAGCACCAGCAAGCTGCCCGGCAGCCCGAGCTCCTCGCCGATGATGGCCAGGATGAAGTCGTTGTGTGGCTCCGGCAGCAGCGACCACTTCTCCCTGCTGGCGCCGAGCCCGACACCCCACCAACCACCGTCGGCCAACGCATACTCGGCGTGGACCTTCTGGAAGCAACCGTCGACCTGCGGGTTGGTACAGGTATTGCCCAACCAGACTTCGATGCGTTGCATGCGGTTGGCACTACCCACCGCCAGGAAGGCCACCCCGGCCGTCACCAGCACTCCGACCATGGCGAACCACCGGACGGGCAGGCCGGCCACGAAGAGCATCCCACCGGCAATGGCGACCAGGATCATGGCGGTGCCCAAGTCCCGTCCGACGATGACCAGGCCCACGAGGAGCATGGTTCCGGGGAGCACGAAAGGGATGATGGCGTGGGCAAGCTGACCAATCACCGCGCGCTTTCGCGCCAACACGGCCGCGCCGAAGACCACGAGCGCCAACTTGGCGAACTCCGCGGGCTGGATGCTGCGCCCCGCGACGATGATCGTGTTCCGGTTGCCCTGGAACTCCCTTCCGAGAGGGCTGAAGACCAGGACCAACAGTGCGATAGCCAGGATCAGGGCGGGCAGCGCCAGCCTCTTCCACCACGACAGCGGTAGTCGGGCGAGCCCACAGGCCAGCAACACCCCCGCCCCGGCGAAGGTCAGCTGCTCCACGAAGACACCCCAGGAGTTGCCCGTCTCCGCGTATGCCCGCACGCTCGACGCCGACAGGACCATCACCAGTCCGATGGAGACGAGGGCGCTCGCCGTCACCAGGATGAGGTAGTAGGGAGCGGTCGGCGATCTCAGCCAGTCCCCTGCGGAGCTGATTCCCGAGGGCGAGGTGGCGGCGCCACGCCCGGCCGCGGGGCGAGCCGCGGACCGGGCCGGCCTTGCGGTCGTGGTCGTCATATCGCTCGCCCGCCGCCTTCCCTGCGCTGGACCGCCTGTTTGAACGCGTGCCCTCGGGCCTCGTAGGACCGGAACATGTCCAGGGATGCCGCCGCCGGAGCGAGCAGCACGGTGTCACCGACTCGAGCCATCGCAGCGGCTTGGTCGATCACCCGGTCCATCAACGCACGCAGGAGGTCCTCGTGCTGGTCCGGTGACATGCCCTCAGTTTCCGGGGTTGCTACCTGTTCCACCTGAACCTGTGGCGCGTGTCGGGCAAGTGCCTGCGCCAATTCATCCCGATCCACCCCGAGGAGGACGACTCCACGCAGCCGCGGTGCCACCGCCGCGACGAGTGCGTCGACGTCCGCACCCTTGAGCTGTCCGCCGGCAATCCACACCACGTTGGGGTAGGCCCCGAGCGACGCGGCTGCGGCGTGGGGGTTGGTGGCCTTGGAGTCGTTCACGAAGGTCACACCAGAGATGGTGGCCACTTCGGTGATGCGGTGTTCTTCCGGCACGAACGTGCGGATCCCTTCACGCACGGCCGCGGGGGGCACCCCGGCCGCGCGGGCCAGCGCAGCAGCGGCCAGCGTATTCGCCACCATATGGGGCGCCGGGAGGCCGTCGTGGCGTAGGTCGGTCAGGGTGGCCAGCTCGGCGGCGGAGTCAGCGCGTTGGGCGACGAAGGCTCGGTCGGCCAGGACGTCTTCGACCAGTCCGACCATCGAGCGATCCGGGATGCCCATCGTGAAGCCGATGGCACGACAGCCTTCGACCACGTCGGCCTCGATGACCATCTGCTCGGTGGCGGGGTCCTGCACGTTGTAGACGCAGGCCACGTGGGTGCGAGCGTAGACGCGCGCCTTGGCCTGTGCGTAGGCCTCGTACGACCCGTGCCAGTCCACATGGTCGGGGGCGATGTTCAGCACACACGACGCCAAAGGCGAGAGGCTGTGGGCGTAGTGCAGCTGGAAGCTCGACAGCTCGACGGCGAGCACGTCGAAGGGGTCGGGGTGCAATACCGCCTCCAGGACGGGAGTGCCGACGTTGCCCACGGCCAACGCCCGTAGTCCGCCGGCCTGCAGCATCGACTCCAGCAGGCGCACCGTGGTGGTCTTGCCGTTCGTCCCGGTCACACACAGCCACGCCGCCGCGCCCTGCCTGCTTCGCATCCGCCAGGCCAGCTCGACCTCGCCCCATACCGGTATGCCGAGACGTCCAGCCTCGCTCAGCACGGGGTGGTCGGGGCGCCAGCCGGGCGAAGTGACCACGACGTCGGTGTCGTGCAGGTCTCGGGGCCACTGGCTCACGTGCGCCTGCCCTATCCGCACGTCCGCCCCCAACATGTCCAGGACCGTGCCGCGCTCGGCCTGGATCGGCACTCCCGAGCCCGCATCGAGCACCGTCACCCGAGCACCGCGCTCCAGGAGGGCGTCGGCGGCCGCGAAGCCGCTGACCCCCAAACCCGTCACGACGACCCGTAGTCCCTGCCAGTCGGCATCGCGGTGGTGCAGATCCACCAGTCGAGTGCTAGCGCTCATGGCTCCACCTCACAGACTTGCGACCCACTCGGCGTAGAACAACCCCAACCCCGTCGCGACGCAGAGTCCGGCGATGATCCAGAAGCGGATGACGATGGTGACCTCGGCCCAACCCAACAGCTCGAAGTGGTGCTGCAAGGGGGCCATGCGGAAGACCCGGTTTCCGGTCAGCTTGAAGGAACCGACCTGGATGATGACCGACAACGTGATCATCACGAAGAGGCCACCCAGGATGGCCATCAGCAACTGGGTGTGCGTGACGATGGCCAGTCCGGCCAACGCGCCACCGAGGGCCAGTGATCCGGTGTCCCCCATGAAGATCTTGGCCGGCGAGGCATTCCACCACAGGAAGCCGAAACAGGCTCCGGCGATACACGACGCGACCACCGCGACGTCCAACGCGTCGCGCACGTCGTAGCAGTTGGGCCCGGGACTGATCTGACAGTTCTGGTTGTACTGCCAGATGCCGATGAGCAGGTAGGAGCCGAAGACCATCACCGACGCGCCGGTGGCCAGACCGTCCAGGCCGTCGGTCAGGTTCACCCCGTTGGACGCGCCGGCGATCATGATGTTGGCCCACAGCACGAACAGGATCAGGCCGCCGACGGTGCCCAGCGCCGCGAAGTCCACCGCGGTATCCCTGACGAAGGAGACCGCGGTGCTGGCGGGCCTTCGGAAGTCGTCGGCCGGGAACTGCAGGGCCAGGACGGCGAAGATGACCGCCACCGACGTCTGACCGGCGAGCTTCTCCCAGGACCGCAGGCCCAGGCTGCGTTGCTTGGAGATCTTGATGTAGTCGTCGAAGAACCCGACGAGTCCCAACCCCGCCATCAGGAACAGCACCAGCAGCCCACTCAGGGTGAAGCGAGGGCTGCGCAGGTCCGCCCAACCCAACGTGCTCACGGCGGCGATCAGCAGGTGAGCGGCGAAGTAGCCGATCAAGGTGGCGGCGATGATCACCGCACCGCCCATCGTCGGGGTGCCGCGCTTGGTGTGGTGCGACGTCGGCCCGTCGTCACGGATGAACTGTCCGTAGCCTCTGCGCACCAAGAACTTGATGAACAGGGGCGTGCCGACCATGGCGACCACCATGGCGATACCGCCGGCAAGCAGGACGCTGATCACCGGTCGCCACCACCGGTGGCCAGCGCGTCTCCGAGGTGCCGCAGTCCGGAGTCGCGGCTCGACTTGAGCAGGACGACGTCGCCGTGCAGGAGCATGGACTCCAGCACCGGCCGCGCCTGCTCCACCTCGTCGATCTGCCGTCCCCGGTTGGGCCGTGCGGTCTTGAACGCTCTGGCGGCGGGGGCGGCAGCGGCACCGATGGCCACAAGGTCGTCGATGCCCAGCTCGGCGGCGAACTCACCGACCCGTTCGTGCTCGGCTGCACTGTCGGCGCCGAGCTCGCGCATCTCCCCCACGACGGCGATGGCGCGGCCCCCGGCTCGCATGGCTCGGAGGGCACGCAACGCCGCCTGCATGGACTCGGGGTTGGCGTTGTAGGCGTCGTTGACGATGGTGATGCCATCCGGACGTTGCGAAACCTCCATCCGCCATCGTGACTGTGCCACCGCTCCGGAGAGGGCCGCAGCGATCTGCGTCGGCGGCATACCCCAGAAACTCGCCACCGCAGCCACTGCCAGCGCGTTGCCGACGTGGTGCTCCCCATGCAGTGCCAGGCTCACCCGCACCGGGTCCTGCTCGGGCAGCGTCATCACGAACGAGGCCTGCCCTCGAGCGTTCAGGACCACGTCGTCGGCGCGCACCTCGGCCTGCGGGCCGCGGCCGACCAACACCACCGGAGCGTCACTCTGCTCCGCCATGGCACGCACCATCGGGTCGTCGGCGTTCAGCACCGCGAGTCCCTCCGGCCGCAGCGCCCGCACGAGTGCGGCCTTGGTGTCCGCGATGGCTTCGCGGGAGCCGAACTCCCCGAGGTGGGCTGAGCCGATATTCAGCACCACGGCCACGTCAGGTGGGGCGATGTTCGTCAGGTACTCGATGTGCCCCACCCCGGAAGCCCCCATCTCGGCGACCAGGAACTCCGTCTCGCGCTGCAGCCGACAGACCGTCAACGGAACTCCGACCTCGGAGTTGTACGACGCGTGGGGGGCCAGGGTGCGGCCGAGCCGGCCGACGACCTGAGCCATCAGATCCTTGGTCGAGGTCTTCCCGGAGGAGCCGGTGATTCCGACGACCTTCAGCCCGTCGGCGGCGATGCACCGATCCAGGACTGCACGGCCCACGGCGGCGAACGCATCACCGACGTCATCGACGACCACGCAGGGCAGCTCGGACACGTCGTGGTCGGTCAGGGCTGCTACGGCACCGGCCGCTGCGGCATGTGCGACATAGTCGTGGCCGTCAGCGTGCTCCCCTCGGCGCGCGACGTAGAGGCTGCCGGTGATCGCTTCTCGGGAGTCGGTGACGACCGCCGTTTCGACTTGAATCGAAACAGCGTGCGCTGGATGGACGCGACCCCCGGTTGCCTGGGCGATCTCGTCCAACGACAGGGGAATCACCCACCTGACCTTTCGTCCTTGATAGCTATGTCCTCCAGGGTGACACCGGGTTCCTCGCCGGGCGCCGGGGCCTCAGGGTCGAACTCCAGCTCCACCGGGTCGGCCGCAGTCTCACTCGGGGCCACCCCGTTCTTCTGCAGTACGTAGCGCATCACATCCGCGAAAACCGGACCCGAGATCGTCCCACCATAGATGCTGATGTTGGTGGGACGCTGCACCGTCACCGAGACCACGTACTTCGGATCCTCGGACGGCGCGAATCCGACGAACGAGGCGGTGGTGCGACTGTAGCGCTTCAGGTCGTTGTCGTACCGCGACGCTGTGCTCGTCTTGCCGGACACTCGATAGCCCTCGACCGCCGCCATGGGGGCTGTGCCCTCCTCGGTCGTGACCTCCTGGAGAATATCGGTGAGGGTCTGCGCAGTCTCGCTACTGACCACCCGCTCACCCTCGGGTGTCGGCGTCTCGGCGTACCGCCCGTCGGCGTCGGTGGTCCCCATCACCACCGAGGGTGTGATGTGCACCCCGTCGTTGGCGATCGTCTGGAACACGCCGATCTGCTGCAGAGCGGTGCTCGACATCCCTTGCCCGAACATGAGGGTGTACTTGGTGGTCGGACCCCAGTCCTGGGTCGCCGGCAGCACCCCGGTGGACTCACCAGGCAGGCCCAGGCCCGAGGTCTGGCCCATGCCGAACTTCTCGAGGTAGTCGTGAAGCGTTTCGTCTCCCAGCTTCTCGCCGTACAGGATGGTGCCCATATTGCTCGACTTGGCCAGCACCCCGGCGAAGGTGAGGTACTCGATGGGGTGCTCTTCAGCGTCCTTGAAGAC
>JBASAN010000403.1:0-4270 GCA_049650625.1 Ornithinimicrobium sp. | reverse complement strand
GAGAAGCCGGAGCGCAGGAAGAGGGACATCGCCTGGCGCAGGGTCTTGTCCCGGTGGGTGGTCACCATGTCCGGTCGCGGCACCATGACCTCCCGAGCCACCGTGTCCCCCAGCTCGAAGATCGAGTGGATCATCTCCTGTTCCCCGGCCTCGATGACCGACGTCTCGCCGGCCAGGTCGACCAGGTCGCGCAGCTCCGCTTCCGAAGCGAACGGACCCTCGGCATACCCTCGACCTGGAGTGACCGCGTTACCGAAGACGACCAGCAGCTTCGCGAACGGGCCCAGCACGAGTCGCAGCATGGTCACGATCGGGGCGGCCAACAAGGACACCGTGTCGACGTGCTGCCGGCCGAGCGTGCGCGGTGAGACCCCGACCAGCACGAACGAGATCAGAACCATGATGGCGACGGCGATCAGAGTCGTCTGCCAGTGGCTGTCGGTCTGGGTATCGACCGCCACGGCCACCGCCACCGCGGTCAGTGCCTCCGCGGTCACTCGGCCGAACGCAGCCACGGCGAGATAGGGCGAAGGGTCGTTGACGATCCTCGACAGCGCCTGGGATCCGGCTCGGCGCTCCTCCACCAACTGCTCCATGCGACTGCGGGACATGCGTTGCAGAGCTGTCTCCGCCGCCGCCAGCAGGAAGGCGATGAGGGTGGCGGCGATGGCGACCAGGATGAGCGAGGTCATCGGCGTCTCCGGGTCACGCGGACCCGAGGCGAGCAGCAGGGGCAGCCGTGGTGCTTCGGCCCCGCTGGGCCAGGTAGGTGAGCAGCAAGGTGCGCTGCAGGTCGAACATCTCCTGCTCGTCCTGCGGCTCCGCGTGGTCGAACCCCAGCAGATGCAGGATGCCGTGGGTCAACAGCAGCAACATCTCGTCGGCGACCGAGTGCCCGGCCACCGCTGCCTGCGTCCCGGCCACGCTGGGGCAGAGCACGACATCACCGAGCACGCCGTCAGCGCTGGTCTCCTCATCGCTACCCGGGCGGAGCTCGTCCATCGGAAAGCTCATCACGTCGGTCGGCCCGGGGAGGTCCATCCACTGCGTATGCAGAGCGGCCATGGCCTCCTCATCCAACAACGTCACCGCCATCTCGGCGCGTGGGTGGACGTTGAGCTCGCGCAGAACGTAGGCGGCCAGGTCGTGCAGCTCCTGCTCCGAAACCGGCGAAGGCACGACCCCGGACTCGTTCAGCACGTCGATGCTCACGCGGGGCCCCGAGCGGGCCGACTGCTCTGCGCGTCGAAACGTCCATAGGCCTCGACGATCTCGCCGACCAGCCGGTGCCGCACCACGTCGTCACTGCTCAGGTGCGCGAAGTGGACGTCTTCGATGCCCCCGAGGATGCCTTCGACCACCCGCAACCCCGAGGTCGTGCCGTTAGGCAGGTCGACCTGGGTGACGTCCCCGGTAACCACCATCCGGGACCCGAACCCGAGCCGGGTCAAGAACATCTTCATCTGCTCCGCCGACGTGTTCTGCGCCTCGTCCAGGATGATGAAGGCATCGTTGAGGGTGCGTCCACGCATATAGGCCAACGGCGCGACCTCCACCATGCCGGTCGCCATCAGGCGCGGGATGGAGTCGGGGTCCACCATGTCGTGCAGGGCGTCGTAGAGCGGCCGCAGGTAGGGGTCGATCTTGTCGTTCAAGGACCCCGGCAGGAAGCCCAGCCGCTCCCCTGCCTCGACGGCGGGCCTGGTCAGGATGATCCGGTTGACCTCCTTGGCCTGCAGCGCCGCTACGGCCTTCGCCATCGCGAGGTACGTCTTGCCGGTGCCGGCGGGTCCGATTCCGAACACCACGGTATGGCGGTCGATGGCGTCGACGTAGTGCTTCTGGTTCAGCGTCTTGGGCCGGATGGTCCGACCCCGGCTGCTGACGATGTTCATCGTGAGCACGTCCGCGGGACGGTCCGTGCTCTGCTGGCGGAGCATCGAGATGGACCGCTCGACCGCCTCACGGCTCAACGGGTGCCCCCGCCGCACGATGTCGATCAGCTCGTCGACCAGCCGCTCCACCAGGGCCAGGTCATGCGAAGGACCGATCAGTCGGAACTCGTTGCCCCGGACGTGGATGTCGACGTTGGCGAAGCTCCGCTCGATCGTGCGCAACAGCTCGTCGCGCGGGCCGAGCAGCGAGACCATCGAGACCTCGGCGGGGATGGTGATGGTGTGCGTGGGAGCATCTGGCACGGGGGCCGCCGGTGAGGTCTGCGTCATGAGACCGCCCAGTCTACCGTTCGCCTGCTGGGCGTTCGATAAGTAGCGGTCCCAGGGGCTCGCCGCCGACCAGGTGCAGGTGCAGGTGGGCCACTTCCTGCCCTGCATCGTGACCGGCGTTGGTCAACACCCGGTAGCCACTGTCCGTGATGCCTTCGGTGCGGGCGACCTCACCGACAGCGGCGAAAAGGTCGGCCAGTCCTTGCGCATCGACCAACGCCATCGCCGCGGCACTCTCATGATGGTCCCGGGGCACGACCAGCACATGGGTGGCAGCGGCAGGCTTGGTGTCCCGGAAGGCCACTGCGGTCTCGCTCTCGTGGACGATCTCGGCAGGAATCTCTCGGGCGGCAATCTTGCAGAAGATGCAGTCGCTCATAGCGTCACTGTAGGGCTACCAGCCCGGAACGCACGGCCGCTAGCCCCGCCAGCGCCCCAGCGAGCTCAGCACCGCGATAGCCGCCGAGCCAGCGGTCGAGGTGCGCAGCACCGTCGATCCCAGCAGCACCGCGCGGGCACCAGCTTCCACGAACTCGGAGAGCTCTTCCACGCTGATGCCTCCCTCGGGTCCGACAATGAGGAGAATCTCGCCGTGCGTCGGCAGCTCCTCAGGCAACACCGTCGACAGGGGGGTACGGGCACTCTCGTGCAGCACGAACGCGAGGTCGGCCGCCGCGATGCGGTCCACCACGGCAGAGCGATCCGCCACCGCGCCGAGCACGGGCACCCGGGATCGCCGCGCCTGCTTGGTCGCCGCCACGAGCGTGTTCCGCCATTTGCGCTGTGCCTTCTCGGCTCGCTCGCCGCGCCACCGCACGATGCTGCGGTCCGCTTCCCACGGCACGACCTCGTCGACCCCGAGCTCGGTGCCGACCTCGGCGGCCAGCAGATCCCGATCGCCCTTGGCCAACGCCTGGATCAGCGTGAACCGGGGCCGAGGCACCGGCTCCACGGTGATCGAGTCGATGGTGGCGGACAGGACCCCCTTGCCCACGTCGGCGACTCGACAGGCGGCCAGCGCCCCTGAACCGTCTGCGAGCAGGATCGGCTGACCTGGCCGCATACGGGACACGGTCACGGCATGGTGTCCCTCCGGTCCGCCGAGGGCAACCGAGTCGCCCGCCTCCACTGCGGCCAGGGCCCCCTCCTCGAGCAGGAACAGCGGTGCGCTCACCGGCCGGTGAAGGCTTCCCGGAACTTGCCGAAGATGCCGCCGTGAGAGGGAGCCATCTGACCCTGCGGCCGGGACTCTCCCCGGGACTCGGCGAAGTCGGCCAGCAGCTGGCGCTGCAGCTCGGTCAGCTTGGTCGGCACCTTGATGTCCAGATGCACGATCAGGTCCCCACGGCCGGTGCCGCGAAGGTGGGTCACGCCGTAGTCGTCGAGGGTGACCGTGTCCTGCGGCTGAGCACCCGGTTTGAGATCGACCTCGGTCGGGCCGTCCAGGGTGTGCACGGTCAGCGTGGCTCCGAGCGCCGCCGCCGTCATCGGCACCTCGATCGAGCAGTGCAGATCATCGCCCCGTCGGCGGAACGTGTCGTGGTTCTTCACGGCGATCTCGACGTAGAGGTCGCCCGCTTCGCCACCGGAGGGGCCGACCTCCCCTTCGCCGGTCATCCGGATCCGGGTGCCGCTGTCGACGCCGCCGGGCACCTTGATCGTGAGGTCACGACGGGTGCGCACGCGCCCCTCTCCAGAGCAGTCGAAGCAGGGGTTTTCGATGACTTCGCCGTAGCCACGGCAGGCGCTACAGGGACGGGAGGTCATGACCTGCCCCAGGAACGAGCGCTGCACCTGCTGCACCTCTCCACGACCTGAGCACACCGAGCAGGTGCGGTGTCCGGAGCCGGGCTGGGCCCCCGAGCCGGTGCACGTGCTGCAGGTGACGGCGGTGTCCACCGTCAACGTCTCCTCGCCACCGAACACCGCGACGGCAAGATCGATGTCGAGCTGGATCAGCGCGTCCTGGCCCCGCTGGGTGCGCGAGCGCGGGCCGCGTCCACCCGCGGCGTTGCCACCGAAGAAGGCGTCCATGATGTCGGTGA
>JBASAN010000402.1:0-4630 GCA_049650625.1 Ornithinimicrobium sp. | reverse complement strand
CCGTTGGGGCCGATGATGCCGAGGAACTCGTGGTCCTCGACCGTCAGGGACACGTCGTCGACGGCGGTGAGGCCGGAGAAGCTCTTGGTGAGTCCGTCCACCTGCAGCAGGCTCATCGCTTCAGACGCTCCTTCAGGGTGCCGTAGATCCCGCGTGGCATGAACAGCACGATCGCGATCAGCAGGAAGGCGTAGACGGCGACGTCGAGGCCGGTCAGGCCCTCGAGGAACGCCAGGAAGCCGGGAGGGTCGCGCAGGAGCGACGCGATCGCCTCGGAGAGGGGACCCACGACGAGCGCACCGACGACCGGGCCCCAGATGGTGCCGATCCCGCCGATCACGGCCGGGACGATGGCGAGGATCGAGACCGAGCTGCCGAACGCCTGCTCGGGCCCGACGAAGAAGTAGTACTGGGTGTAGTACGCGCCGGCGACCGCGGACAGCCCGCAGCTGAAGGCGACCGCGACGAGGCGGTAGCGGAGCACGTCGACACCGAGCGACGCGGCCGCGGTCTCGTCGTCGCGCACCGCCTGGGCGTACTGGCCTGCCCGGGAGTTCACGTAGGCGATGGTCCCGGCGAGCGCGAGCACGAGGATCACGAGCGGGATCCAGAAGTAGATCGGGCTCCCCTGCTGGAACTGCAGCATGGCCCAGGAGTCGCTGGGCAGGATGGGCAGGCTGAAGCCCTCGGTCTTGTTCAGCGAGTCCAGGTTCTGCACGACGAGCAGGAACATCTGGGCGAAGGCGAAGGTCGCGAGGGCGAAGTAGGCGCCCGCCAGCTTGTACCTCAGGCACAGGTAGGCGATCAGCGTCCCGACGGCCGCGGCG
Source organism: Ornithinimicrobium sp. (assembly GCA_049650625.1). GTDB lineage: Bacteria > Actinomycetota > Actinomycetes > Actinomycetales > Dermatophilaceae > Ornithinicoccus. The sequence continues at coordinate 3,803 of JBASAN010000402.1, read as the reverse complement.
AGCACCGCGCCGGCGACCATGGCCACCCACGGCGAGAGACCCATCTCGACCACGGCGTAGGCGTCCATGTAGGCGCCGATGCCGAAGAAGGCAGCGTGGCCGAAGCTGAACATGCCCCCGTAGCCGCTCATCAGGTTCCAGCCGACCGCGAGGATCGCGACGATCAGCGTGCGCACGGCGATGCTCTCCAGACGGTCCGAGAGCACCAGCGGCAGCAGCGCCGCCAGGACCGCGAGGACCGCGAGGGCGAGGTAGGACCGGGCAGCGGACCGGTCGCGCAGGCGCGAGTCGTCCGCGCTCGCGGGCTCGAGATGAAGACGCTGCGTGGTGTCGCTCATGTCGTGGCTCCGAACAGCCCCTGGGGCCGGAAGAAGAGGACGAGCACGAACACCCCGAAGACGAGGATGAGCGAGCCCGTGCCGGGCAGGTACAAGGCCCCGACGGTCTGCACCAGACCGATGATCAGACCGCCGACCATCGCGCCCAGGACGTTGCCCAGGCCGCCGAGCACCACGATGACGAACGCCAGGATCGTGAACTGCTCACCCACCGACGGCGTCAGGCTGACGAACGGCGCCACGAGGCCGCCGGCCACGGCCGCGCACGCGGCACCGACGCCGAAGGTAAGCGCGTACACCCGCCCGACGTTGACCCCGACCAGCGACGCCCCCTGACTGTTGGAGGACACCGCGCGGATCGCCAGACCCATGGACGTCCGGGACAGCAGCAGCGAGACGACCACGGCGACGAGGACCGCCCCTGCGAACGCGATCAGGCGTTCGTAGGTGACGATCGCGCCGAACACGCGGAACGCCCCGTCGACCGACCCGGGCACGTTCAGCGGTCGGCCGCCGAAGACCATCAGCAGGCCGTTGATGATCAGCAACGACAGACCGAGGGTGATCAGCAGCGGCCCCTCCTCGTTCCCGGACAACGTCAGCTTGTTCAGCAGCAGCAGCTGGATCGCGTAGCCCACCGCGAACATGACGGGGACGGCCAGGAGCGTCCCGACGTAGACCGGGACCCCGACTCGGGAGAGCGCCAGGACCAGGAACATCGCGAGCGTCAGGAGCGAGCCCTGGGCGAAGTTCACCACCCGCAGAACGCCGAAGATCAGCGTCAGACCGATGGAGACCGACGCGTAGACGCCTCCCAGCAGGAGGCCGGTGACGATCGACTGGGTCACCAGACCCGTCGGCTTGCCGCCGACGAGGTAGACCGCTGCCAGCAGGACCACCGCGACGGCGGTGACGGCGAGGGCCCGCACCATCGCGACCGATCGTGGCCCGCGCTCCTCGGCCGCGTCCGAGGCGGACGGGACGCTCTTGGTCGCACTCATCGTGTCTCCGGGTCCCTGGTCACTGCCGAGCCGGGAAGACCAGGTCGGTCGTGGCGAACTGGTCCGGGAAGACCTGCTCCACGGCGTCGCCCTGGACCTGCATCACCACGACGGTGGCGTTCTCGTTCTGCCCGGTGTCGTCGAAGGTGATCGGGCCGTCGAAGGCCAGCAGCGGGTCGTCGATCGAGATGCCGGCGATGGCCTCGCGCAGCGCCTCGGGGTCGGAGCTGCCCGACTCCTCCAGTCCGGCCGCGATCACCTCGACGGCCTGGTACGACAGGATCGAGGCGGTCTCCATCGGCCGTCCGAACTCCTCCTCGAAGCGCTCCCGGATGTCCGTGACACGGTCGCTGGTCGCGGCGTAGTGGTAGTTCGCGCTCAGCACCTGGGTGCCGGCCCGGCCGGCGTCCCCGGGGAACGAGCTGTCGTCGAAGGCGCCGTTCGCGACCCCGTAGAGACCGTCGATGTCCGGGCCGAGCTGCTGCACGGCCTGGGCGATCAGCAGGCTGTCGGGGTAGTAGCCGGTCGCGACGATGACATCGGGATCCCCCGCGGCCGCCTGGCGCACCTGGGTGGTCGCATCGGTGAAGTTCGTGCCCGAGTACACGACCTCGTCCAGCACCTCGATGCCACGCTCCTCGGCCTGGGCGGAGAACGCGTCGAAGACGCTCTGCCCGAACGAACCCTCGAGGTGGATGTAGGACACCGACGTGATCGGGGTCCCGGTCTGCTCGCCGATGTCGGCGAGGTCGTCGGCGCCGTCGCTGCCCATGCTGGTGGCGTTCGGCTGGATCCGGAAGCTGTAGTTGTAGCCCTGCTCGAGGATCTGGTCGTCGACGGCGACGTCGATCACCAGCGGCACCCGGGCGCGCTCGGCGACGGCGGCCACGTTCTGGGTCACGTCGCTCTGGTAGGTGCCGACCAGGGCCACCGCACCGTCGTCGATGAGGCGCTGCGCCTCGCTCTGGCCGTCCTCGGCCGTGCCCTTGCTGTCGCCGTCCGCGAGCTCGAGCTCGGCGCCACCGAGGGCCTCGATGCCTCCGTCGGCGTTGATGTCGGAGACGGCGAGCCGAGCGCCCTCGTTCATCAGGCCGCCGACGCCGGCGAGGGCTCCGGTGAGGGGATGGACCGAGCCGATCGTGATCGGGCCGTCGCCCTCCGACGACCCTGCGTCCCCACCTCCGCATGCCGCCAGGGCCAGCACGGCGACGGTAGCCAGGGCCGTGCCGGCCACCCCGCGTCGGGCGGTCTTGGTCTGGATCCTCATCACGGGACGCCTCTCTGTCGGCCGGGCCGTTCCTATAGACGGAACACGCCCTGCGCTTCCTGGTCCATGCGGCGAGCCTCGATTGGCGCTCAAGTTCGCCGATTCGGTGAGTATGGCACCGAGGCACCCGCCCTGACTAGGGGTAGCGAACAGATCGCCGGAAGCTCGTGTGTTCCCTTGAGCGGAACGGTCGTGGATGACAGACTGCCGCCATGGACATCGATTCCCGCGACACCAGCACGGGCGGGACGACGTCGGCCGACCGAGTCGCCGACGTCCTGCTGCTCTTCTCGCAGGCCGAACGACCTCTCGGCGTCTCGGAGGTGGCTCGTGCGCTCGGGCTGAGCAAGGCGGTGGTGCACCGGATCCTCCAGTCGCTGTCCACCCGCTCCCTGCTGCGGCTCGCCCCCCGCGGCTCGGGCTACCTGCTGGGTCCCGCGGCCACCACGTTGGCCATCCGGGCCTGGAGCCAGATGGACGTGCGGGCCTTCGCCGCTCCGGTGCTCAGGTCCCTGCGCCTGATCACCCGCGAGACGATCACGCTGTCCGTGCTCGTGGGCCACCAACGGATCTACCTGGACCAGTACCAGAGTCCGCAGGAGATCAAAATGGTCGTCGAGCTCGGCCACCGCTACCCGCTGCACTCGGGCGCCTCGAGCCGAGCGATCCTGGCCTTCCTGCCCGAGAGCTTCGCCGAGGAGGCGCGTCGGCAGCTCGAGGTCTCGCGGCCCGGCGTGGACGTCGAGGCCTACCTCGCACTGGCCACCACGCGCGAGCTCGGTTACGCCACCTCCCTCGACGAGCGAGGGACGGGCGCGGCGTCCATCGCCGCACCGTTCTTCGACGCGGCCGACAACGTCATGGGGTCGATCAGCTCCTCGGGCCCGGTGAGCCGCTACGGCCCCGAACGGCACCGCCAGGACGTCGGTCCGGTCGTGGAGGCTGCACGAGAGCTCACCGCGGACCTGCGGGGGACGACGAGATGAGCGAGTCAGCCGCACTGCGCACGCTGCCGCGATCCTTCCTGTACGTCCCGGGAGACCGGCTCGACCTCGTCGAGAAGGCGGCCGGGGGCGAGGCCGACGCCGTCCTGCTCGACCTCGAGGACGCAGTGGCTCCCGAGAGCCGCGCGGGAGCGCGTGCCACGGTGGCGACGTGGCTGGCCTCGGCACCGCACGGCACGCCGCAGTGGTGGGT
>JBASAN010000401.1:0-9095 GCA_049650625.1 Ornithinimicrobium sp. | reverse complement strand
GGGCGATGCTGGCCCCGCCCCCACTCTGCAGGTTGTTCACGAAGGTCTCGACCGGCTCGAGCGAGCTGGAGGAGACCCCCAGCTCCTTGACGACATCGAGCAGGGCCTGCGTGGTGCTGGGGCCCTGGCCGAAGACGCCCAGCAGGGACGTCAACGCCAGGATCGCGGGGAACAGTGACAACACGGCGTAGTAGGTCAGCGCCGCTGCCAGGTCGGTCCCCTTGTCCTGTCCGAACTCGGTGAGCGTCCGCTTCAACGTCGCCACCAGATCGATCTTGGCCGGCTCCTCCGAGATGTCGACGTCAGAGGGTTTGGTTTGAGTGCTCACAACGAGCAAGTGTGCCTCATCGAAGCGTCGCCCACCGGGCAGCGTCCGGCGACAGAAAGGTCCCCGCCCCGGTCAAGACCGTGACGGGGACTTTCTCTTGGTGCGCCAACAGGGACTCGAACCCCGAACCCGCTGATTAAGAGTCAGCTGCTCTGCCAATTGAGCTATTGGCGCAACAGCGTGGAACTTTATCACCGCAGGCCCCCGCCTCTAAATCCTCTCCTCATGGGACAGGATGTGACCCATGCGCGCACTGGTCAAGACCCACGCCGGCCCCGGGTTGGAGCTCATCGACGTCCCCGAGCCCTCCCCAGCCCCAGGTGAGGTCAAGATCCGAGTTCTCCGAGCAGGGCTGTGCGGGACGGACCTGCATATCGAAGCCTGGGACAGTTGGGCCGCTTCGATGCTGCGGCCTCCGCTCATCGTCGGTCATGAGTTCTATGGCGAGATCGTCGAAGTCGGCGAAGGGGTGCCACGGGGGAACGGGAAGTACGACCTGCGCGTCGGACTGCGCGTCTCGGTCGAGGGCCACGTGATCTGCGGCGTATGCCGGAACTGCCGGTCGGGACGTCCCCACGTCTGCGTCAACACGTCGAGTCTGGGGGTGAACCGGGACGGAGCCTTCGCCGACTTCGTCTGCGTTCCGCATACCAACGTCTGGGTGCAACCGGACGACATCGACCCGGACCTAGGCGCCATCTTCGACCCTCTCGGCAACGCCGTCCACACCGCATTGACCTTCTCGATCGCGGGCGACGACGTGATGATCACCGGGTGCGGCCCGATCGGGGTGATGGCGGTGGCCATCGCCCGCCACGTCGGAGCCCGCTACATCGTGGCCACCGACGTCAGCGAGTACCGGCTGGAGATGGCCCGGAAGGTCGGTGCGGACCACGCCGTCAATGTGGCCCTGGAGCGGGTCAAGCCCTACCAGAGTGAGCTCGGGATGATGCTGGGCTTCGACGTCGGGATGGAGATGTCCGGCCACCCGGCTGCGATGAAGGAGCTGATCGACAACTGCCAGCATGGTGCCGGAATCGCCCTCCTGGGGCTGCCGGCGGCGCCGTTCGAGATCGACTGGGGCCCGGTGATCACCCGGATGCTCACGATCAAGGGCATCTACGGGCGTGAGATGTACGACACCTGGTACCGGATGATGTTCATGCTGCAGACCTCGCAGGAGCTGCGCGAACGCATCCGTTCGGTGATCACGCACCGTTTCCGCGCGGACCAGTGGCAGGACGCCTTCGCCGCGGCCCGCACCGGCGAATGCGGCAAGATCGTCATGGACTGGAGTTGACCGCCACCCCCGCACCACGAGGAGCACACGATGTACGCATTCAAGGACGATCTCGCCGCTGAGCTCGCCGACATCCGCGAGGCCGGTCTCTACAAGAGCGAGCGCCAGCTGACGACGCCCCAGTCCGCGCACGTGCAGACCACATCCGGGGAGGCTCTCAACTTCTGCGCCAACAACTACCTCGGCCTGGCCAACCACCCCGACGTGGTCGACGCCGCCCGCGAGGCCTTGGACGAGTGGGGTTTCGGCATGGCGTCGGTGCGGTTCATCTGCGGCACCCAGACCCAGCACCGCGATCTCGAGCTTGCCCTGGCCGACTTCTCCGGCACGGAGGACTCGATCCTCTTCGCGTCCTGCTTCGACGCGAACGGCGGGGTCTTCGAAGTGCTCTTCGGGGCCGAGGACGCGATCATCTCCGACGCCCTCAACCACGCGTCGATCATCGACGGGATCCGGCTGTCCAAGGCCAAGCGGTTCCGCTACGCCAACCGGGATATGGACGATCTGCGCACCCAGCTCGAGGCGGCCCGGGACGCAGGAGCGCGGCGGATGATCATCGTCACCGACGGCGTCTTCTCGATGGATGGGTACTACGCGCCCCTGGAGGACATCTGCGACCTGGCTGATGAGTTCGGGGCCATGGTCTTCGTCGACGACTGTCACGCCACAGGTTTCGTCGGCGAGCACGGCCGCGGCACGGCCGAGCACTGCGGGGTCCTGGGACGCGTCGACATCATCACCGGGACGTTGGGCAAGGCCTTGGGGGGCGCCAGCGGAGGGTATGTGGCGACTCACCCGGAGATCGTGGAGCTGCTCAAGCAGCGGGCCAGGCCGTATCTGTTCTCCAACGCCGTCGCACCCTCGGTCGTGGCCGGCTCGTTGAAAGCGGTCGAGATCGCCCGGGACGCCTCCGCCCCGCGAAAGCAGCTCAAGGCCAACACCGAGCTCTTCCGGTCGCTGATGGCCGAGGAGGGGTTCGAAATGTTGGAGGGGTCTCACCCGATCACCCCGGTGATGTTTCCCGGTGAGGACGGTGCTCGGCTGGCGGCGCAGATTGCCGACGCGATGCTGGCCCGAGGCGTCTACGTGATCGCCTTCAGCTTCCCCGTCGTGCCCAAGGGGAAGGCCCGCATCCGGGTGCAGCTCTCCGCGGCCCACAGCGAGGATGACGTCCGGGCCTGTGTGGCCGCGTTCGTCACGGCTAGGGCTGAGGTCGCCTGAACCCGCTGACCGTTGTGCGCTCTCTTCGTGCCGGAGCCGCGTCCACTGGCGCGCACAACGGTCAGCGGGTCAGGCTCAGAGCCAGCCGGACTTCCGGAAGGCCCGATACAGAGCAAGACAGATCAGCCCCATGACCACCAGCGAGACGTAGAACCCGCCCGGCACCTCGAGCACGTTCATATGGGTGAAGTTCATCCCGAAGATGCCGGCCAGCAGGGTCGGCACTGCGGCGATGGCAACCCAGGCGCTGATCTTGCGCATGTCGTCGTTCTGCTGCACCCCGACCTGGGCCAGGTGGGCGTTCAAGATGTCGGTCAGCAGCCCGTCGTAGGTGTCGATGTGCTCGACCACGTGCTCCAGATGGTCCGCGACATCCCGCAGCTGCAGGCGGAGCTCCTCGGAGGAGACCGAGTGCGCCCCCTTATACAGCCCCGACAACGGCGCCACTAGGGGCTGAGCGGCCCGACGGAACTCCAGCACCTCACGTTTGAGCAGGTAGATGGTCTCGGAGCGGGCGGGCTCGTCCGTGCCGAAGACCTTGGCCTCGATCTCATCCAGGTCTTGCTGGACCTCCTCGTCGATCGCCCGGTAGGTGTCCACGATGCCGTCGAGCACAGCATGGAAGACCGCCATCGGACCGTTCTCGACCATCAGCTCCGGGTGCTGCTCCAACCGCTGTCGGATGCCGACCAACGGTGCCGCTTCACCACTGCGCACCGTCACCACGAACCGGTCGCCGACGAACATCATGACCTCACCGGTCTCGATGTCAGAGGTCTCCTCCACGTAGCGCAGGGTGCGCAGGACTGCGAAATGGGTTTGGTCGTAGGCCTCGATCTTGACCCGCTGCTTGCCGTTGATGGCGTCGGCCACAGCCAGCGGATGCAGGTCCAGGTCCTCGTTGACCTGCTCGAACTCCTGCGCTGTCGGGTCCTTCAGACCGATCCACAAGAACCCGTCGCCGTTGGTCCGCAACTCGTGGAGATCACCGCTGAGATCGCGGCACGCGGTCCGTCGACCGTCTCGGTAGATCGCCTGGTCGATGATCACGCACTCACCACCGAGGTGCGCAGCCCGGGTGCCGTTCGGCGTCAGCGCTTGTGCAGCACACGACGAGCTGCGCCGAGGACCAGGGCCACTCCGGACAGTCCCCCAAGCGCTCCGGCCAAGCGCTCCAGACGCGGCTCCCCGTCGGCAGTGAAGGCGAGCTCGTTGCCCTTGGCCTTCAACTTCTCCAGCTGACGGCGTTTCAGCTCCGCCGGGCTGGCGCGGAAGGTGAGCTGGTCCACGGTGCGGGCAAGGCGATCACGGGTCGCGGCCAGATCAGCCTCGATGTCCTTTTCGGAGCGGGGCTTCTGCTTCTCGGCCATGTGTCGTCCTTCTCGTGAAGATGTGGTGAGGTCTAACGCACGCAGGCGCTTCGCCTGAGACGATAACGCAGAACACACCATCAAGAACGACGGAGGGCACCATGACAGCACTCGAACTCGGCGCCGCGGCACCCGACTGGTCTTTGCGCGACTCGACCGGCGAGACCGTGAGCCTGAGCGACTTCGTCGGCCGCAAACTGATCATGTACTTCTACCCGGCAGCGATGACCCCGGGATGCACGACCCAGGCCTGCGACTTCCGAGACCGTCTGGACGTTTTCACCAGCCACGGGTATGCCGTCGTCGGTGTCTCGCCCGACACTCCGCAGAAACTGACCAAGTTCGCCGATCAGGAGTCCCTGTCCTACCCGCTGCTCTCCGACCCGGACAAGACCGTGCTGGCGGCCTACGGCGCGTACGGCGAGAAGAAGCTCTACGGCAAGACGATCACCGGGGTGATCCGCTCCACCGTGGTCATCGACGAGGAGGGACGCGTGGTCCTGGCCAAACACAACGTGAAGGCCACCGGACACGTCGCCATGTTGTCCAAGGCCCTGGGCATCACGTCGTCCTGACCTGCTTCAACGGGTCGCGGTTGCCGCGGAAGCGGCGGACGCTGTAGGCCAGCAGCCCTAGGGCGATCAACCCGGAGATGATGATGCTGACGCCGGCCAGAGTCCCCCCGAAGAGCCACCAGCGCTCGTCCAGCGGCCAGAACTCGGGGGGTGGTGGCGACATGATGTACGTCACCCCGACGGAGACGACCGTCATGGCCCCCAGGGCGCTGAGCACGATCCGCGGCCAGGTCTTCACACCCTCTCGTGCCGCACGGTAGGCCTGCACCTTCATCGGGTGCAGTTGGCGCTCGGCCCAAGGGTTGTTCTGCGCCAGCATGATCAGCCCGGTGACCACGATCAACGTGCCGGGACCTGGCAACGGCATCAAGATGACCCCGACGACCAGCAGGGTCCATCCGATGATGTCGTAACCGACACGACGGAGCCACTGCCTCACACGGTTCACCTCCTCAGCATGCCAACAAAAACTGTGAGAACCATCATCCTTAGGGATACTCACGGCGAATTCTGTGCGACCTCGGGAGGACATATCATCGTCCGCACGCGCTCGTGGTGGAATTGGCAGACACGCAGGATTTAGGTTCCTGTGCCTTCGGGTGTGCGGGTTCAAGTCCCGCCGAGCGCACGTGGCGACGCGATCCCCGCAGGACTACCCCTGGCCGGCCCCGTTGAGCGACGGTCTCCTCGGCAGCGCCGGCTTCGTGCCGGATGTGCCCTGGTCGACCCGGGTCAGCGCGGGCGGTCCGACTCGGACCGCCGTCCTCGCCGTTGGGTCCAACGCCGCGGTCGAGGTCCTGACGGACAAGCTCAGGACGGTGCTGCTCGAGGCACCCCACGACCCGGTCGCCGTGGAGGTCTGCTCGGTCGTCGGACTCGCGGTGGGTCACTCGGCGCACGTCAGCCGGGGCGGTTTCGTGGCCGCGTCGCCCTACCTCACGGATGGGGATCGTCCTGACCCTGTCGGCATCGGCCCCGCGACGGCATTCTCGGTGGGCTGGTTCACGGCCGGCCAACTGGCCGCGCTGGACGCGACGGAACCCAACTACGACCGCGTGATGCTGCCGGATCAGGTGAGCGTAACGGCCCGCGGGGGTGACCTGCGCCTGTCGGAGGTGATGGTCTATCGCTCTGTTCACGGCGTCCTCGGGGAAAGGGGTCGCCCCCTGCCGCTGTGTAGTCAAGAGGAGGTCCATCGGTGGCTGGCCGAGCGGCTACCCCACCTGTCCGGACGGTCGAGCACCGCGTTGTACGCCGATCCGTCCGCCCGGGAGCGGGTGAGAGTCGAGCTGGTGCGCCGGGATCTCGTCGTGCCCAGTGGCCTCAGCTGATGACGTGCAGGCCCTGGGTGGCCACTCCAGGTCGCAGAACCTGCCAGGCGCGGCCCCACGAGCGCACCTCTTCGACCGCCTCCTGGGCCAGGTCTGAACGGGCCAGGATGAGCACGCTCGGCCCCGCCCCGGAGACGACCGCGGCCAACCCCCGGTCGCGCAGCGTGTCCACGGCCGCCATCGTGGCCGGGTAGGCCGAGCGTCGCGGCTCCTGATGGAGCCAGTCGCTGGTGCCATCGAGCAGCAGACTGGGGTCGGCGGTCAGCGCCTGCACGAGCAGAGCCGAACGGCCCGCCTGGCGCACGGCGTCGGCCAGCGGCACCATGGGCGCCAACACGGCCCGCGCCGTCGCGGTGGCCAAACGATCTCCTCTGGGCACCAGCACGATCGGCTCGATATCGGGGTGGAGCCTCATAGCTGCGGTGCGGACCACCTCCGCGGACGGCATCCACGACACGGTGAGTCCGCCGTACACACTGGCCGAGGAGTTGTCCGGGTGCCCCTCCCACAGCCCGGCGCGGGTGTTGATCACCGCGAGGTCGGCGTCGGTGAAGTCGGTCCGCTCGCGGGTCGAGGCGTTGGACAACCCGAAGCCCAGCCCGAGCCCGCCGACGATCGCGCTGGCCGAGGAGCCGAGCCCGGCCGACATCGGGATCTCGTTGGCGCAGTCGATCTGCAGTCCGCGACCGACCGCGGCGAGGTCCTTCAACCAGGGGGCGCCACACACGCGAGCACCCTCCCGGGCCGCCCGGACCACCAGGTGCTGCTCGTCCCTCGGCAGCTCGGTTGCTCCCTCTCCGAGGAGGTTCACGACCAGCCCGGGGCGGTCGGTGACCGAGATCGTGTACTCGTCGAACAGTCCCAACCCGAGTCCTACCGAGTCGAACCCAGGGCCGAGGTTCGCCGAGCTCGCCGGCACGGCGAGCCGCGCGCCGACCCCGACGGCAGGCATACTCACTCCTGCATGCCCAGCGCCTTGGCCGCGCTGTAGGCATCGACCGAGATCCTGGTCGGCTCGATGTCGTCCCCGTCGGCGCCCTTGAGGGCCCACTGCGGGTCCTTGAGACCGTGACCGGTCACGGTGCAGACGATCCTCGCCCCTGGCGGCACCCGTCCGGCCTTCGACTGCTTCAGCAGGCCCGCGACCGAGGCCGCAGAGGCAGGCTCGACGAAGATGCCCTCCCGTGCCGACAGCAGCCGATGGGCATTCAGGATCTCGTGGTCGGTGACAGCGTCGATCAGTCCTCCGGACGTGTCGCGGGCCTCGAGGGCCTGCTGCCACGACGCCGGGTTGCCGATACGGATGGCGGTGGCCAACGTCTCCGGGTGGTCGACCGGGTGGCCCCGCACGATCGGGGACGCGCCCTCGGCTTGGAATCCCCACATCTGCGGACGGTGGGTGGCAGGTCCGGGCCGAGCACTGTCTCGCGTGTACTCGCAGTATCCCTTCCAGTAGGCCGTGATGTTCCCGGCGTTGCCCACAGGCAGACAGTGGATGTCCGGGGCGTCGCCCAGCTCGTCCACCACCTCGAAGGCGGCCGTCTTCTGGCCCTCGATGCGCGCCGGGTTGACGGAGTTGACCAACTCGATCGGATAGCTGTCCGCCAGCTTGCGGGCCACGGTCAGGCAGTCGTCGAAGTTGCCGTCGACCTGCAGCAAAGTCGCGCCATGTGCGATGGCTTGCGACAGCTTGCCCATCGCGATCTTGCCGTCGGGGACCAGGACACCGCAGGTCATCCCCGCCTTGGTCGCGTAGGCCGCGGCCGACGCGCTGGTGTTGCCGGTCGAGGCGCAGATGACGGCCTTGGCTCCCAGAGCAGCGGCCGCCGAGATCGCCGCGGTCATCCCCCGGTCCTTGAACGAAGCGGTGGGGTTGAGTCCCTCGTACTTCACGTGGACCTCAGCGCCGACGAGCTCGGAGAGATGCTCGGCCAGGATCAGCGGGGTCCCGCCTTCACGCAACGTCACCACCGTGCTGGTGATGGAGTCGGGCAGGCGGTCGGCATACTCGCGGATGACGCCGCGCCATTGGTGAACCATGGATTCCTTCTCCGTCGGGATGCCGGTCAACCGGCGGTGGGAAGCGTCTGCACGAGGTCGTCGGCCAAGGCTCGAAAAGCTCGGCCGCGGTGACTGATGGCGTGCTTCTGCGCCGAGGTGTACTGCGCCAGAGTGCGTCCATCGGGAAGCATCAAGAGGGGATCGTATCCGAACCCGTCCTCCCCGATGGGCCTGCGAGTGAGCACCCCGCGCACCGCACCTTCCCGGACGATCTCGGTGCCGTCGGGCAGCACGAGGGCTGCAGCGCAGACGAAGCCCGCGCCACGGTGCTCATCCGGGACATCCGCCAGCTGGGCCAGGAGGAGGTCGTTGTTGGCCCGGTCCCTATCCTGCGCGTCGGTCATCCCTGACCAGCGGGCGCTGAACACCCCGGGGCTGCCCCCCAGCACGTCTACCGCCAACCCTGAGTCGTCGGCCAGGGCCGGATAACCCGACACGCGCACGGCAGCGCGCGCCTTGAGTAGCGCGTTGGCAGCAAACGTCACCCCCGATTCGACGACCTCTCCGGCCTGGGGGAAGTCGGCGACACCGACCAGGTCCATCTGCAGGTGGGTCAACGTGTCGGCCAGGATGTCACGGAGCTCGCGCACCTTGTGCTCGTTGCGGGAGGCCAGCACCAACTGCGGCCGCGAGCCGGTCACAGCCCGGGCAGCAGCGCCGCCTGCTGGGCAGCGGCGAGGTCTGCGCAACCACCGACGGCGAGGTCGAGGAGGGCGTCGAGGAGGTCCCGGTCGAAGGGGGCACCTTCGGCCGTGCCCTGCACTTCGATAAACTTCCCCTCCCCGGTCAGTACGACGTTCATGTCGGTGTCGGCGTTCGAGTCCTCGGGGTAGTCCAGGTCCAGCACCGGCCGACCGTCGACCACCCCCACGCTGACCGCGGCGATCGAACCGGTGATGGGGGCCGCCT
>JBASAN010000400.1:0-3963 GCA_049650625.1 Ornithinimicrobium sp. | reverse complement strand
CGGGTATGCCGTCCAGCAGATACTCGCGCTCCGGCTTCTCCGCCGCCTTCAGCTCCTGCCACGACGACTCCACCTCGCCAGGAGTGCTCGCGGCGCCCCCCGCGAACACATGTGGATGGCGTCGGACGAGCTTGTCCACCAGCGACGCGGCGACGTGGTCGATGTCGAAGGCCCCTTCGGCGTCCTCCGTGGACGCGTCGTCGTCGGTCTCCTCCGCGAGGCGGGCGTGGAAGAGGACCTGCAACAGCACGTCGCCGAGCTCCTCGACGATGTGGTCACGATCCCCGACCTCCAGCGCCTCGAGCAGCTCGTAGGTCTCCTCCACCAGGAAGGGGGTGAGCGAATGGTGGGTCTGCGCCGCATCCCAGGGGCATCCGCCGGGAGAGCGAAGACGGTCCATCACGGTCACGGCGTCGAGCAGGCGCGAGCCGGGCACGTCCCACGAGCCGATCAGCATCTCCAACTCTGGGGGGTCCTCCGAGGCGGTAAGTCCTTGGGCCAAGGCATCGGAGAGACCGGGGTCAGCGTCAGGCGACCCGATCCAGATGACCGTGCCCGACTCCGCCTCCCCCAACAGCATCCGCGCGAGCACAGCCGCCTCCGGCTCGTGGGTGAGCTGGACGTCGACGCCGGCGTCGGTCACGACGTCGAGCAGCGGGAACTGCGGTGAAGACTGGCCGTCGGAATCTCGCGCCCAAACTCGGTCAGCCGAGGTCAGGGCGTGCCACGCCTGGTGCGACAACAACCCCGGCGCCACCCGGGGAGAGGTCACCAACAGGCTCAGCCGGCGGGGGTGATCCATTCCGGGACCGTCGGCATGATGGTGCGGGTCTCAGCGTCGTAGTCCCCGTAGCGGGGGTTGATCCCGTCGATCCCCGCCGCGACGTCCTCGCCGGTCAGCTCCTGCAACTGGGCCAGCGCGTCCGCCATCTCGGGGTCGGCCAGGACCTGCGGGTCTTGGAACGCCTGGGTGTAGAGGATGGTCCGGGCGACGTCCAGCGTCAGCGGACTGGGGTTCGCGAGACCGCTCTGAGCCAGGACCTCGGACACCTCCTGGTCCGTGAGCTCCTCGGGGGTGCCGGCCATGATGCGGTCCACGGCGGGCGTCAGCGTGCGCTGGCTCAGCACTGTCGACGGCGTGGCGGGCTCCGTGGAGATGGAGTTGAACTGTTCGGTGGTCTCCTGCAGGTCTGCCTCACCGATGCTCTCGCCGTCGATCACCGCGGCCTCGTTGGCCGAGACGGTCGAGCACCCACTCAGCACCGCTACTGCGAACACGCTCACCACCATCGCTGACCGGGGCTTGGACAAGGTCTTCATCCGCATCGCTGCACTCACGCCTCCATCATGTCATCCCGCGTTGGCCGCGGCCGAGATGTCGTTCAGCAGGATCCCTCTGATCAGGGTGGCCGACCAGTCGAGGACCTCCGTGTCGCGCAGTGGTTTGCCCCCGATTCCACCCGCTTTCGGTGCTGGCACCAGCGCGGTGCGGGTCGCCGGCTTCAACAGTGTCCCTGGATAGAGCCGATTCAGCCGTAGTTGCTGAGACTCCCGCAGGTTGCCGACCGGGGCGAACCGCACCCGCGTTCCCTGCATCGCCACGTCACTGATGCCCGCCGCGCGCGCCACGGTGCGCAGCCGCGCCACCTCGAGCAGCGTGAGCACGGGTTTGGGCGGTTGCCCGTACCGGTCGACCAGCTCGGCCTCGATCTCGGCCAGCTCGGTCTCGTCCTTCACCTGGGCCAGCTTGCGGTAGGCCTCCAGCCGCAGCCGTTCCCCGGGGATGTAGTCATGAGGCAGATGGGCGTCCACCGGCAACTCGATCTTCACCTCGACCGGCCCGGACTCACCCTCTCCCTTGAACTCCGCGACGGCCTCACCGACCAGGCGGACATACAGGTCGAACCCGACGCCGGCGATGTGTCCGGACTGTTCGCCGCCGAGGAGGTTGCCTGCCCCACGGATCTCCAGGTCCTTCATGGCCACGGCCATGCCGGCGCCGAGGTCGGTGTTGGCGGCGATGGTCTGCAGCCGGTCGACCGCGGTCTCGGTCAGCGGCTTCTCCGGTGGATAGAGGAAGTAGGCGTAGGCCCGCTCGCGGCTTCGGCCGACGCGCCCCCGGAGCTGGTGCAGCTGCGACAGGCCCATCTGGTCTGAACGCTCCAGGATCAAGGTGTTGGCGTTGGAGATGTCCAGCCCGGTCTCCACGATGGTGGTGCAGACCAGGACGTCGGAGCGTCCCTCCCAGAAGTCGACGACGACCTGTTCGAGCTGGTGCTCCCCCATCTGCCCGTGGGCGACCGCCACTCGAGCCTCAGGTACCAGGTCCCGGATGCGGCTGGCCGCCTTGTCGATCGAGCTGACCTTGTTGTGGACGTAGAAGACCTGACCCTCCCGCAGCAGCTCTCGCCGGATCGCTGCGGTGATCTGCTTGTCGTCGTAGGCCCCGACGAAGGTCAGCACGGGGTGACGCTCCTCAGGAGGCGTGGCCAGGGTGGACATCTCGCGGATGCCGGTGACCGCCATCTCCAGCGTCCGCGGGATGGGCGTGGCGGACATCGCCAGGACATCGACGTTGGTGCGCATCGCCTTCAGTTGCTCTTTGTGCTCGACCCCGAAGCGCTGCTCCTCATCGACGATCACCAGGCCGAGCTCTTTGAATCGTACGGTGGACGAGAGCAGCCGATGGGTGCCGAGCACCACGTCCACCGACCCGTCGGCCAGACCTTCGATGGTGGCTTTGGCGTCGGCGTCACTCTGGAACCGGGACAACGCCTTGACCACCACGGGGAACTGCGCGTACCGCTCGCTGAAGGTCTGGAAATGCTGTTGGACCAGCAAAGTGGTCGGCACCAGGACGGCCACCTGTTTGCCGTCCTGGACCGCCTTGAAGGCCGCCCTCACGGCGATCTCGGTCTTGCCGTAGCCCACGTCGCCGCAGATCAAGCGGTCCATCGGCACGGACTTCTCCATGTCGGCCTTGACCTCATCGATGCTGGACACCTGGTCAGGGGTCTCCACGAACGCGAAGGCATCCTCCAGCTCCCGTTGCCACGGGGTGTCCGGGCCGAAGGCGTGGCCCACGGTCGCCATCCGGGCGCTGTACAACCGGATGAGCTCCCCGGCGATCTGCCGGACGTGACGGCGAGCGCGGGACTTGGTCTTCTGCCAGTCCGAGCCACCCAGCCGGTTGAGGGTCGGCGCCTCACCGCCGACGTATCGAGTGATCTGGTCCAGCTGGTCGGTGGGCACGAAGAGCCTGTCCCCGGGTTGGCCCCGTTTGCTTGCGGCGTACTCCAGTACCAGGTACTCCCGGGTGGCACCGGCAACCGTCCGCTGAGCCATCTCCACGAACCGACCCACCCCGTGTTGTTCGTGGACCACGAGATCGCCCGGACGCAGTTGCAGGGGATCGATCTGTTTGCGGCGACGTGACGGCATGGCCTGCGAGCCTCCGGCCGGCCCGGTCACCGCCTCCTGGCCCGTCAGGTCGGACTCGCCGAGGACGACGAGACTCGCCCCGGGGAGGGTGAAGCCGACCCCGATGCGTCCGGTGGTCAGCGTCACCAGACCGGGGCTCATCTCCTCCAGCGGGCACTGGATCCGGTGCGGAACCTCGCGCTCGGTCAGGACCTCGGCCACCCGCTGGGCCATCCCGGCGCCCTCCAGGACCATCAGGACACTGAGGTCGTCGGCGAGCCATCCGCGAGCGTCGAGCGCCAGCGCATCGACGTCACTGCGATAGCGCGAGGTCGCCTGCGCCTCCACGCTCCAGGTCGAGCCACCGGTGGACTCCAGCTCCCTGTCCGCCGCGAAGGGCGTCAGCGTCCACCAAGGTCGACCGGAGTCCGTGGTGAGATCGGCGACCGCCTCCAGACCGAGGTACGAGGCCGACCCGAGCATGCGCTCCAGGTCCACCGGCACCACGTTGCCGGCGACCGCGTTCGACCAGCTCGCGTCCAG
>JBASAN010000399.1:0-3193 GCA_049650625.1 Ornithinimicrobium sp. | reverse complement strand
TAGCGCTTGGGGTTGAAGTAGAGGTTCTCCAACAAGTTCTGCGCGGCCTCGCGGGTGGGCGGTTCGCCCGGACGCAGCTTGCGGTAGATGTCCAGCAGCGCCTCGTCCTGATCGGCGGTGTTGTCCTTCTCGAGCGTGAGCCGGATCGACTCGTACTGCCCGAACTCCTCCAGGATGCGCGCCTCGGACCAGCCGAGGGCCTTGAGCAGCACGGTGACACTCTGCTTGCGCTTGCGGTCGACGCGGACGCCCACCATGTCGCGCTTGTCGATCTCGAACTCCAGCCAGGCCCCACGGCTCGGGATGACCTTGGCGGTGTAGATGTCCTTGTCCGACGTCTTGTCGAGCGAACGCTCGAAGTAGACACCGGGGCTTCGGACGAGCTGGGACACCACGACACGCTCGGTGCCGTTCACGATGAATGTCCCCCGGTCGGTCATCAGGGGGAACTCACCCATGAACACGGTCTGGCTCTTGATCTCGCCCGTGGAGTTGTTGATGAACTCGGCGGTGACGAAGAGCGGCGCCGAGTAGGTCATGTCCCGCTCTTTGCACTCGTCGATCGAGTACTTCTGCTCCTCGAAACGGTGGTCGCGGAACGACAGCGACATCGACCCGGAGAAGTCCTCGATGGGGGAGATCTCCTCGAAGATCTCCTCGAGGCCCGATCGGTCGGGCACGTCGTTGCGGCCGGCCTTCTCAGCGGCCGCGACGCGCGCCTGCCAGTCCTCGTTTCCGAGCAACCAGTCAAAGCTGTCCGTCTGCAGCGCCAGGAGGTCAGGGACCTCCAAGGGCTCGCGGATCTTTGCAAAACTCAATCGGCCAGAAGCCGTGCGAGCGGTGGATACAGTCTTTTTCGCAGTGCGCGAGGCAGCCAAGGATGGTCCTTCCACGGGCCTGTACAAGCGGCTAGGTCATCGCTCCCCCAGCAAACCCCAGCGACAGGCTGCCTCCCCGTCGTGGGCTGCCATCGTGTCTCGATGGTGGCATCCGAAGGAAAAAGGCGGCTGAGTTCAAGGGGGCGCAAAGCGGGCAGCGCAAGGGTCTACCATACACACGCAGGCAGAGTCCGTCCAACCACGCCGTGCTGCCGTCTCCCGCGAGACCACCACCGTGCGCTTCGGCGGTCCCCTCCACCGCCGCTGAACCCGATGATCGTCCCCCCTGGAACCGGCCGCGTCAAGTGTTCGGACCTCCGACACGCCCACCGTCGATGTGCCAGCTCGTCGCTCGGGCCCCCGGGCCACCCAACGCAGAACGCGGACGAACCGTCGGTATGACGTCTCGCCCGCGTCTGCGGTGCATCCCAGGGCCAGCCCGGGATCAGCTCACTTCATCGTGACGGTGGCTCCAGCGCCTTCGAGGGCTTCCTTGGCCTTCGTCGCGGAGTCCTTGTCGACCTTCTCCAAGATCGCCTTGGGTGCGCCGTCGACCAGGTCCTTGGCTTCCTTCAGACCCAGGGAGGTCAGCGTGCGGACCTCCTTGATGACCTGGATCTTCTTGTCGCCAGCGGCCTCGAGGACGACGTCGAACTCGTCCTGCTCCTCTTCGACAGCGGCTTCGGCTCCCACGGGGGCCGCACCGGCAGCGGCCACGGGGGCAGCAGCGGTGACGTTGAACGTCTCTTCGAACTGGCTGACGAACTCGGACAGCTCGATCAGGGTCATCTCCTTGAAGGACTCAAGAAGCTCTTCGGTGCTCAGTTTCGCCATGGTGGCGTTCCTTCCTTGTCATGCCGTGAGTGGCTTGTGGTGATGGTGCTGCATGCGCCGCGCCAGTAGTGGCGGGCTCAGGCTTGCTCGGATGGCTCCGAGTCGGTCGTGCTGTCGCCACCCTCGGCGACGTCTGTGGTGGTGTCCGCAGGCGCGTCGGCCGGAACCTCGGTCGCGGTGTCAGCGGCGTCGGTCGTGGTGACCGGGCCCTCTGCTTCGACCTTGGCGCGCAACGCCTCGACGACCCGTGCGGTCTGCGAGAGCGGTGCGGCGAACAGTGCGGCAGCCTGGCTGAGCGAGGCGTTCATCGCACCGGCCAGCTTGGCCAGCAACGTCTCGCGCGATTCCAGGTCGGCCAGCTTGGTGATCTCCTCGGGCGTCAACGGCTTACCGTCGAGCACACCCGCCTTGATCACCAAAGCGGGGTTTGCCTTGGCGAAGTCCCGAAGACCCTTGGCTGCCTCGACCGCGTCACCGGTGACGAAGGCGATGGCCGAGGGGCCCTGCAGGTGCTCGTCGAGGCTGGTCACGCCGGCCTCGCTGGCAGCACGCTTGGTCAGCGTGTTCTTCACCACGACGTAGGACGCGTGCTCACGGATCGAACTGCGCAGGGTTGAGATCTGCGCCACGGTCAACCCGCGATATTCGGTGAGCACGGCCGCCTCCGAGGTGCGGAACTTGTCCGTCAGCTCGGCAATGGCAGCTGCCTTCTCAGGTGTCGCCATGAAGCCTCCTTCGTCTGTATGCCGGCCAGCCCCCGGCATACAGAAAGCCCTGGCACAGGAGCCAGGGCTTGGGCAGATCGAACTGCGTCAAACTCGAACACCTGCGCTGGTCGCCCGTACGTTCCGGGACCTTGGCTCGGTCGCCCCCGAAGGAGCAGCCGAGAACCGGCGGTCATTGGTCGGAGTGAACGATAACGCGCCGTGGCCCCGCGCCCAAATCCTGCGTTGAGCGGCGCAGTTCAAGGCCCAGACCCTCGGGCAGCACGGTCGAAGGCGGCGCGGATGAGGCTGCGAACGCGCTCCGGGTCGGCGAGGTCGGCCCAGGTCAGCCGCACCACCTCCTACCCCAGCTCCCGCAGCCAGTCCTGCGCCGCTTCTCCGCACGCAGGTCCTGCTCGGACTGGACTCCACCATGCCGTCGAACTCGACGATGGTTCGTTGCGGCTCAGGCTCCGGCAGACCGCAAACGTGCATCACCCATCGCGCCCGTGCCTCCCCTGCCGACTCCATCCGCCCATCGGCCCGCTCAGCCCGACGGGCGCCACGACGCAGCACCGCATCGGCGCAGGCCAGTCCCGGTTCGGCCGCGCCGGCCATCGGTACGGACCATGTCGACCAGGTCGTCGACGCCGAACACGGGTATGCCGAGGATCGACAGCGCGCTGTGGTGGCTGAGCGCGACACCAGGCTGATCGTGGAAGCCACGACCACCTGCGGGGTCACACCGATGGCGCAGAGCTGGCTCACCGCAGCAAC
>JBASAN010000398.1:0-10256 GCA_049650625.1 Ornithinimicrobium sp. | reverse complement strand
GTCCACTACTCCGGCGCCGAGGACGCCCTGGCAAGGCTGTGCGAGGCCACCGGCATCCCGGTGGGGGAGTCCCAGGCCGGCAAGGGGTCCCTCACGCACGGCCACCCCCGGCTGATGGGTGCGGTCGGCTCCACCGGGACCACCGCGGCCAACGCGCTGGCCCGGCAGGCCGACGTCGTGATCGGCGTCGGGACCCGGTGGAGCGACTTCACCACGGCCTCGCGCACCGCCTTCCGCGAGGCCGGCGTGCGGTTCGTCAACATCAACATCGCCTCCTTCGACGCCGGCAAGCAGTCCGGTCTCTCGGTGGTGGCCGACGCCCGGGAGGCCCTCACCGACCTGGCCGTCCAGCTCGAGGGCTGGAGCGTGAGCGACGACTACCGCACCGAGCAGGCACGCTTGTGGTCGGAGTGGGACGCCTGCGTCCAGCGGGCCTTCGACCCGCCCGCCGAGGTCACCGACGCGCTGGAGCCCGGGGTGCTCACCCAGGGCAGCGTCCTCGGAGCGGTCAACGAGCTCAGCGACCCGCGCGACGTCGTGCTGTGCGCGGCGGGCTCCATGCCCGGGGACCTCCACAAGCTGTGGCGCGTGCGCGAGCGCAAGGGATACCACGTGGAGTACGGCTTCTCCTGCATGGGCTACGAGGTGCCGGCCTCCCTGGGCATCCGCTTGGCCGACCCCACGCGCGACGTGTTCGCGATGGTCGGCGACGGCGGGTACCTGATGATGCCCACCGAGCTCGTCACCGCCGTGCAGGAACGGATCAAGGTGATCGTGGTCCTGGTCCAGAACCACGGTTACCACTCGATCGGATCGCTGTCCGAGGAGCTCGGCTCGCAGCGCTTCGGCACCAAGTACCGGTACCGCAACGAGGGCAGCGGTCGCCTCGACGGTGAGGTGCTGCCGGTCGACCTCGCGGCGAACGCGCGCAGCCTCGGGGTGCGGGTGATCGAGGTCTCCGACCGCGCCGAGCTGGAGAAGGCGATCCGGACGGCCAAGGGGTCCGACGAGCAGGCCCCGCTGATGATCCACGTGCACACCGACCCCTTGGTCCACGCGCCCGACAGCGAGTCGTGGTGGGACGTCCCGGTCAGTCAGGTCGCCCAGCTGGAGTCGACCACCGAGGCCTACCAGCGCTACCTGCGTCACCAGTCCCACCAGCAGCACCACCTCGCTCCGACGCAGCGAGTCACCGATGAGACACGAGGAGAACAGCGATGAGCAAGCCCGCCCTGATCGGCAGCGCCCCCGACAGCTGGGGCGTGTGGTTCCCCGACGACCCCCAGCAGCCGCCGTGGGAGCGTTTCCTCGACGAGGTCGCGCAGGCCGGCTACACGCGCATCGAGCTGGGCCCCTACGGGTACCTGCCCACCGACGCCTCCCAGCTGCGCGACGAGCTCGACGAGCGCGGTCTGACGATGACCGCCGGGACCATCTTCGAGCACCTGCACCGCCCCGACTCGTGGGAGTCGACCTGGCGCGACGTCGATGCCGCAGCCCGGCTCACCGCCCAGATGGGAGCCAAGCACCTGGTCGTCATCCCCGACTTCTGGCGCGACCCCGTCACCGGAGCGGTCATCGAGGAGGCCACCCTGAGCGACGAGCAGTGGCCGCACTACGCGCGTCAGATGAACCAGCTCGCCCGGGCGGTCCGCGAGGAGCACGGACTGCAGATCCAGTTCCACCCGCACGCCGACACCCATGTCGACACCCACGAGAACATCGAGCGGTTCCTGGCCGAGACCGACCCCGACCTCGTCAGCATCTGCCTCGACACCGGACACGTCGCCTACTGCAACGGCGACAACCTCAAGATCATCGCCGACCACCCCGAACGGATCGGCTACGTCCACCTCAAGCAGGTCGACCCCGAGATCCGGGACAAGGTGCAGGCCGAGGGGATCGGGTTCGGCGAGGCCGTCAGGCTCGGCGCCATGTGCGAGCCGCCCCAGGGGATCCCCGAGATGGCGCCCATCCTGGACGCGCTCGCCGCACTCGACCACGTCGAGCTGTTCGCGATCGTCGAGCAGGACCTCTACCCGTGCCCGGTCGACGTGCCCCTGCCCATCGCCGCGCGGACGCTGGAGCACCTGCGAGCCGCCGGCCCGCTGGCCTGAGCCGGCCCGCCACCACCATCGTTCAGCACGAACACCCGGAAGGACCCCAGAAATGTCCCAGCCCGTACTGCGCGTCGGCATCGTCGGCGTCGGGATGATGGGCGCCGACCACGCCCAGCGCATCGCCACCACGGTCGCCAACGCCAGGCTCGTCGCCGTCTCCGACCCTGACACCGACCGGGCCGAGCAGCTCGCCGCCCGCTTCGAGGGCGTGCGCGCCTCGAGCGACCCGTTGGAGATGATCCGCTCCGAGGACGTCGACGCCGTGATCATCGCCTCGCCCGGATTCGTCCACGAGGAGCAGGTCATGGCCTGCATCGAGACCGGCACCTACGCGCTGTGCGAGAAGCCGCTGACCATGGAGGTCGATTCGTCGCTCCGCCTGGTCCAGGCCGAGCGCAGCTCCGGACGGCCACTGGTCCAGGTCGGCTTCATGCGCCGCTTCGACCCCGAGTACGTCGCGATGAAGGCGATGCTCGACGACGACGAGCTCGGCCGCCTGCTGCTGGTGCACAACGTGCACCGCAACAAGACCGTTCCGGACACGTTCCGCTCCGAGATGATCGTGCGCGACTCGCTCGTCCACGAGGTCGACACCTGCCGCTGGCTCTTCGGTGAGGAGATCACCGAGATCACGGTGCACTCCCCGGCGCCGACGGGGGCGGCCGCCGAAGGCGTCGTCGACCCCCAGGTCGCGATCTTCCGGATGGCCGGCGGCGGGATGGCGACGAGCGAGGTGTTCGTCAACTGCCAGATCGGCTACGAGGTCCGCTGCGAGGTCAGCGCCGAGCGCGGGAACGCGACGGTCGGCCTGGGGGCCGGGCCGCTCGTGCGCAGCCAGAACCGTTGGGGCGGCAGCGTCCCGGATGACTTCCGAGTTCGTTTCGGAGCCGCCTACGACCAGGAGGTGCAGGCGTGGGTGGACGCCAGCCTGCGCGGCGAGGTGGTCGGACCGACCACGTGGGACGGATACGCCGCCACCGCGGTGTGCGAGGCCGGCATGGAGTCGCTGAGGACCGGACTGCCCGTGCCGGTGAAGCTGGAGGAGGTCACGCCGTGAAGATCGCGCTGGACCCCTACATGTTCCGCGACGTCCCCCTGCTCGAGCTCCCCGCGATCGTCGCCGAGCTGGGCTACGAGTGGATCGAGCTCTCGCCCCGCGAGGACGTCACCCCGTTCTTCACCCACCCCCGCATCGACGACGCCGGTGTCGACGCCTTCCGGGCGGCGCTGGCCACGGCCGGTGTCGGGGTGTCGTCCATGCTCCCGCTGTACCGGTGGAGCGGACCCGACGAGGACGAGCGCCAGGCGGCGGTGCGCTACTGGAAGCGCGCCATCGAGATCTGCTCTCGTCTGGGCGTCGACACGATGAACTCCGAGTTCAACGGCAACCCGCGCGAGGCCGCGAGGTGCGAGTCGATGTTCTGGCGCTCGATGGAGGAGCTGCTGCCGGTCTTCGAGCGCGAGGGCGTGCGGCTCGTCCTCGAACCGCACCCCGACGACTGGGAGGAGGACGGCAGGCGCGCGCTGGACCTGATCCGGGGGATCAACAGCCCCCTCGTCAGCTTCCTCTACTGCGCCCCGCACACCTTCCACCAGGGCAACGACTGCGACGGCATCATGGACGCCGCTGGCGACCTGTTGACCATGGTCCACGTCGCCGACTCCTTCGACCACACCGGCTCGCAGGGGTTGCGCTACATCGTCAACCCGCCCGGCTCGCAGGTCACGGTGCACCAGCACCTCGACATCGGTCAGGGCGAGGTCGACTTCGAGGAGTTCTTCGCCGGCCTCGAGCGCAACGGGTTCGACGGCATCGTCACCAGCTGTGTCTTCGCCTGGGAGGAACGCGCCCGCGACTCCTCGACCTTCATGCGCGAGACCATCGCGGACTACCTCGCGCGCTGGCGGACCAGGCCAGACCTCGTCTCTCCCTGAGCGAGGGCATCACGCGACCGGCTCGACCCACGGCTCGACCCACGACCAGAACATCGGCACGACGAACTGCAGGAGCACCCATGAGCACCCCGACCCGCATCACCCACCTCATCGCCGGCCAGGACTTCACCGGCACCGCCGAGCGCACCAGCGCGGTCTACAACCCGGCGACCGGCGAGCAGACCGGCGTGCTCGACCTGGCCTCGGCCGACCTCGTCGGCGACGTGGTCGCCGGCGCCAAGCGGGCCTGGGAGTCGGGATGGTCCGACCTGTCCCTGGCCCGGCGCAGCGCCGTCCTGTTCAAGTTCCGCGAGCTGCTCGACCGGGACAAGGAGAAGATCGCTGCCTTGATCACCGCCGAGCACGGCAAGGTGCTCTCCGACGCCGTGGGCGAGGTGACCCGCGGTCTCGAGGTCGCCGAGTTCGCCTGCGGGCTCGGGCACCTGCTCAAGGGCGGTCACACCGAGAACGCCTCGACCGGTGTCGACGTCTACTCCCACCGACAGAGCTTGGGCGTGGTCGCGATCATCTCTCCCTTCAACTTCCCCGCCATGGTCCCGCTGTGGTTCGTGCCAGTCGCCATCGCCTGCGGCAACGCCGTGGTGCTCAAGCCGTCGGAGAAGGACCCCTCGGCGACCATCGCCATGGCCCGGCTGTGGACCGAGGCGGGCCTGCCCGACGGCGTCATCAACGTCGTCAACGGCGACAAGGAAGCCGTCGACGCGCTCCTGACCCACCCGGACGTCAAGTCGGTCTCCTTCGTGGGCTCCACCCCGATCGCGCAGTACGTCTACGAGACCGGGACCGCTCACGGCAAGCGGGTGCAGGCCCTCGGTGGGGCGAAGAACCACATGCTGGTGCTGCCCGACGCCGACCTCGACCTGGCCGCCGACGCCGCCGTCAACGCCGGGTTCGGGTCGGCCGGCGAGCGGTGCATGGCGATCTCGGCACTCGTCGCGGTCGACTCCATCGCCGACGACCTGATCTCGAAGATCACCGACCGCATGGGCAAGCTGCGCACCGGCGACGGCACCCGCGGCTGTGACATGGGCCCGATCGTGACCCGCGAGGCGCGGGATCGCATCGCAGGCTACGTCCAGGCGGGCGCCGACGAGGGCGCGACCGTCGTCGTCGACGGCCGAGAGGGCGACTTCGACGCCGACGGGGACGGCTTCTTCATCGCCCCGACCCTGATCGACAAGGTGACTCCCGAGATGTCGGTCTACACCGACGAGATCTTCGGCCCGGTACTGGCTACGGTGCGGGTCGACTCCTACGCCGAGGGTCTGGAGCTCATCAACGCCAACCCCTACGGCAACGGTGTCGCGATCTTCACCAATGACGGAGGAGCCGCGCGGCGGTTCCAGCACGAGGTCGAGGTCGGCATGGTCGGCGTGAACGTGCCGGTGCCGGTCCCGGTGTCCTACTACTCCTTCGGCGGGTGGAAGAACTCGCTGTTCGGTGACACCCACGCCCACGGCACCGAGGGCGTCCACTTCTTCACCCGCGGCAAGGTCGTCACCCAGCGCTGGCTCGACCCCAGCCACGGCGGCCTCAACCTCGGGTTCCCCCAGAACGACTGACCCGGACCATCCCGCCGACGAGCAGGAGCACCCGCGAAGCTGGGTGGCTACCACGCGATCCTGCACGGCCGTCCGCTCGACGACGCCCTCGACGTCCTGGCCTCGCTCGGGTCGGACGGGATGGAGGTCAGCTCGGGCGGGTTCGTGCCGCCGCACCACCTGTCCGTCGACGCGACGCCATCCGTGCAGGCGGGTCCGCGTCCGAGGACTACCTGGTCCGGTTCGCCGTGAAGGGACTGGCCGTCCAGGCACGGAGCTGTCACGGCAACCCGCTGCACCCCGACCCGGAGATCGGACCGAGGCACGCTGAGGACCCGCGTCGCTCGATCGGGCCGGTCGCATCGGGTCGTCGGCCCGGAACTTCGTTCACCTGGACGTGCGGGAGCATGAGTGGGACGAGGTGGCCCTGCCGTTCTGACGGGAGACCGACGCCCTGGCCGCCGACCACGGAGTCACCGTAGCCATCGAGATGCACCCCGAGAACGTCGTGTTCAACCCGCCACGTCGAAGCGGCTGGTCGAGCGGGGCGGACTGAGCCACGTCGGCGCGGAGATGGACCCCTCACACCTGTTTTGGCAGGGGATGAGGCCCATCGCGCGCGTGCGTCATCTCGAGGACCTGGTGGTCCGCGCGGCCGCCGAGCACTGCCGCATCGACGACCACGCGCTGGTCGACGGGTCCTCCGCGAGCGGTTCCGACGGCTCGGGGGTCGACGAGGAGCGCACCAGCCGCGGCGGCGACGAGTGGGCTGACGAGTGGCCGACACCTCGCTCGGACGCATCGAGGGCCTCGAGGTCGCGACCGAGGTGCTGTTCACTGCAGCCGACCGCTCGCACTCGCGCGCTGATCCTCACCGGAAGGGTCGAGACCGGTCGATCGGGCACCGAGCCGGGTCGGCGCCCGACTCGGGCTCGTCACAGCAGCAGCAGCGGCACGGCGCTGAGGGCCGAGGCGGCCAGCACGGTGAACTCGAAGACGTGCTGGCGCAGCCGGTCCAGCAGCACCAGGCCGGTGAACGCGCCCAGGGCCACTGCCGGCGCCAGCAGCGCCGTCGTTGCCAGCATCGATGGTGAGACCAGCCCCAGACCGACGCTGAACGGCAGCTTGGCGAGGTTCACGCCGAGGAAGAACCAAGCCGCAGTACCGACGAACCGGCGTTTCTCGACGCCCTGTCCGACCAGGTAGAGGGCCATCACCGGACCCGCCGCGTTGGCCACCATCGTCGTGAAACCCGCTGCGAGGCCCACCGTCGCGCGCGCGGGCAAGGACCACGGCTCCGGCGCGGCCACGGAACGGCGTCGGACGAGCAGCTGCAGGGCCACCAGGGCCACCAGCACCGCGCCGATGCCTCGTCGCAGCACGTCGTCGCTGGCGACCGCGAGGACCACGGTGCCCACCACCAGACCCGGCAGGATGCCGGGCAGCATGCTGCGGATCAGGGTCCAGTCAGCCTCGCCGCGGTACAGCGTGACCGCGATCGCGTCGCCGACCAGGAACACCAGCAGCAGCGCGGCAGTGGACTCCCGTGCCGGGAGCACGAGCGCGAACAGCGCCACCGAGACGGTGGCGAGCCCGCCGAGCGAGGTCTTGGCCAGACCGACCAGGAAGGCCGCGAGCGCGAGCACGGCCAGCGCCGTGGGTGTGAGCACCCGGCCCGCCCTCAGAGCCCGCCGGTGACGAGCTGGGCGCACCCGCCTCCGAGGGACCAGCCGGCCGCACCGTTGATGGTGAGGGCGACGACGGGGTCGTCGGCCGTCGGCCCGCACTCCCGCTCGAGCCGGTGTGCCAGCAACCGCTCGGTGCACTGCCCACGCACGACGTCGACGTTGATCAGGGGCACTGTTCCTCCGTCATGCGAGTGATCGTCGGTGGCGCCGTGAGCCTCGGTGGCACGGGTTCGTGGGCCAGGAGCCGACCCGAACGGCATTGCCGCCACCGGGTCTGCCCGATGGCGGCAATGGGATCGAGGCCGGTGCCTCCCGAGAGCGGACCGCCGGCCGTGGACGGCTAACCGTCCTCGGCGAGCCCACCGAGCTTGACGGCGAGGACCGGCACCGGTGACTCGAGCAGCAGTCGCTGGCTGACACTGCCGAGGAGGGCCTTGCCGACCGGCGACCGGCGCCTGACGCCGATCACCAGTCGTTCGGCGCCGAAGGTGCCGATCTCGTCGAGCACGGCGTCGACGGGATCCCGGTCGCCCTTGCCTCGCCGCTCGAGGACCTGGACCTTGACATCGGCGGGCAGGTCGCCGATGTCGATGGTGTGCAGGGCGAGATTGACCACGAGCAGGTCGGTCTCGAGGCGGCGTGCCTCGTAGGCAGCGGCGAACAGCGCCGCGGTGCCTTCGGGTGAGTCTGATACGGCAACCATGACGGACATCGCATCGTCCTTTCTGTGACGGAGGTGAGTGCTGTCGGTCGGAGTCTCAGGAGTGCTGGCGGCGGAAGTCCGCCTCGAACTCCTCGAGGGTCATCCCTCGGCTCTCGGGCACCTGGGTGTAGATGAAGGCGAGCGCGGCGACGCCGAGACCGGCGAAGATGAAGAACGTGGAGGCGATGCCGAACGTCTCGACGAGCGGCGGGAACCCGAAGGCGACCGTGGCGTTGGCGATCCAGAGCACGAACACGCAGACGCCCATGGCGAAGCTGCGGATCTTCAGCGGGAAGATCTCAGCCAGCATGAGCCACACCAGTGGGCCGATGGTGCCCTGCATGAAGAACACGAAGGCCACCGTGAAGGTCAGAATGACGTAGGGCTTCGCTCCTCCCTCGGGCATGAAGAAGGCGGAGAACCCCACGAGCAGGTGGAAGAACGTCGTCAGTGCGAAGCCGCCGAGCAACATCGTGCGCCGGTTCAGCCGGTTGATCAGCAGGATGCCGACGGTGATGCCCAGCACGCTGGCCAGACCGTAGAGCGTGTTGCCGAGAATGGCGGCGTCGGCCGAGAAGCCGGCGTCGGTGAGCAGTGCGGTGCCGTAGTACATGATCGAGTTGATCCCGGTGAACTGCTGGAAGACCCCCAGGCCGATGCCGATCAGGATCAGCTTCCGCACCCACGGAACGGCCAGGTCCGACCAGCCTCCGGTCTGCGCCTCCTTCTCCTCCTCGGCGAGCAGGTGGACCTCGGCCATCTCGGCCTCGGCGCGCTCGTCGCTGCGAACCTGCTTCAGCACGTCGAGGGCCTCCTCGTCTCGGCCCTGCGAGGTGAGCCAGCGCGGGCTCTCGGGCATCCGGAGCATCCCGAAGAACAGGACGAAGGCCGGGAGGACCGCGACCAGGAGCATGAAGCGCCACACGTTGTCGTTCTCGCCCCAGATCTGGAAGATCACCGCGTTGATCACGAACGCGGCGAACTGGCCAGAGACGATCATCACCTCGTTGCGCGTGACCATGGAGCCGCGCTTCTCGAACGGGGCGACCTCGGCGAGGTAGACCGGCACCGTGGCGGAGGCTCCGCCGACGGCGAGACCGAGGATGAACCGGAACAGACCCAGCACCTGCCAGGACGGAGCCAGCACGCAGCCCAGGGTGCCGATGACGAAGATGCCGGCCAGCATCAAGATGTTGTGCCGACGGCCGTACTTGTCAGAGAGCTGCCCACCGACGAGCGCACCGATCGCGGCTCCGAAGATCAGGATGCTGACCACGAAACCCTCGGTGAAGGCGGTCAGGCCCAGGTCGCGCTGCAGCGGCACCAGGGCGCCGTTGATCACGCCGGTGTCGTAACCGAAGAGCAGACCGCCGAACGTCGCGATGACGGCGACCATGCCGAGCCGCTTGGAGTGCGGCCCCGGTGTGTCTGCTGGCAGATTCGGTCGGTCGGCGGTGCTGGTCGCGCCGTGTGTCATGGGGTCCTCCCGGGTGTGAGCCAAGGCTGTCCGTGGCTTGTCATGTCAGCACCATGTCAGTGACCGACGTTACAAGCAATAGTTAAGATGAAAATATGTTAGGACATTAATCGCCTGCTCGGTCCATGTCGGTGCCCCGTGGCTCGGGCGGACTCTGGATCTCCCCTCGCCACCGGCCACTCGACGGAGAACGGGCCGGTCTGCACGCCGGGACCGACCCCGCCTGGCGAACGGTCGTGGTCGTCGACGGTTGGAGAGAGCTGGGCCGCCCCACCAACCACGTCATCGACGAAACTCCACGGGCTGCGCGTTCCGAGAGGCGTTGTCAACAGCGGTGCCCGCCTGGTGGAAACCGGTGCGCGGCCACGTCACCCGTGCCTGCCTGCTGCGCCGTCGGGGACGACGTGAGGGTGCCGCGGTCGACCGATCGGCTGCTGGTCCGCCACGGCGAGAGCGTCAACACCGTCCAGGCCCGACTCGGGCACGCCTCGGCGGTCGAGACCTTCGACACCTATCCACACCTGTGGCCCGACAGTGACGACCGGACCCGGGAGGCCATCGACCTGGTGCTGCGTGGACCCTCTGTGGACCAGCTGCGGACCGAGAAGCCGACGAAGTCCGTTTTCGCAGCTCAGAAGGTTGTGGAGGAGGGGCCGGTCTGTAGGCCGGGGACCGACCCCGCCTAGTGGACGCAGTTGCTTGTCAATGGTTGTAGGGCGCTGACCTGGACAAACAGCTACTTCGTTAATGAAACTCCACGGGTGTAGTTGG
>JBASAN010000397.1:0-2126 GCA_049650625.1 Ornithinimicrobium sp. | reverse complement strand
TCGACGCGCGCTGTCGGGCCGAAACGGATTACGGCGTCATCCTAGGGACGTCGACGAACCAAGGAGGCAGCGCCATCAGCAGATCATCTGATCGCGACCCGAGCGCAGAGACTGTCGTGGTGACCGCGGAACTGGAGACCCTCGACGAGGTCGGGGTATCACAAAGAGATTGATCTAGGAGTAGGTGGAGCCTAGGGGACTCGAACCCCTAACCCCCTGCTTGCAAACGCACCTGGAGTAGAGCGCAATCACGGATTTGAGCGTGAATTTACAGGTCAGGAGCACCCATGGCCAGACTCCTCGGGACACTCTTTCCCCCGAGGTGCCCCATTGCTGTGCTGCGCAAGCATGGGGTTAACTAGCAACGAGCGTGATCGGGGAGTTCGGGAGGTCCTGGGATGACACGACGACGAGGGTTCGGAGAGCTCGAGCGACGCTCCGGGGCGATGGGACCGTCGTACCGTGCGCGGTACGCGATGCCCGACGGCACCCGCCACTCCCGCAACTTCCGGACCAAGATGGACGCCGAGGCGTGGCTCGCCCACGAGCGGTCGCTGATCGACCGCGACGAGTGGATGCCGCCGAGGGCACGCAAGGTTGTCGAGGCCCGCCGCGAGCGCGAGCAGGCGCTGAGCACCGTGAGCGCCTTCGCCGAGCGCTACGTGGCCGAGCGCGGCCTTCGGCCGACGACGGTGCGCGGCTACCAGGCCCTGCTGAAGCATCGGATCCTGCCGTACTTCGGCGCGATGGCGTTGCGCGAGGTCACTCTCTCGGAGATCAAGGCGTGGCGCCGCTCGCTCGATCCGCAGACGGTCTCGTCCAACGCATCGGCGTACCGGCTGCTGCGCTCGATCCTCCAGGCTGCCGAGGAGGAGGAGCTGATCGACCGGGCACCGCCGAAGATCCGTGGCGCCGGCAGTGCTCCGGTGAAGCGGGTCGCAGTTCCGGCGACCTTCGAGGAGATTGCGGTCATCATCGACGAGATGCCCGAGCGGCTACGGCTGTTCATCGTGCTGGCAGCCTTCGTCGGCTTGCGCGAGGGAGAGCTGATGGAGCTGCGGCGCTCCGACGTCGACGGCGTCACGGGCCGGATCGCCGTCACGAGGAAGGTCGACAAGGACGTCAATCCTTCCGTCCGCGGCGCCTGCCCCGAATGCGGGCGATATGTCAGCTCACCCAAGACCAGGAGCGGGGTGCGGACGGTGCACGTGCCGCCTCCGTTCCTGCCGATGCTGCAGCAGCACCTGCTCGAGCACACCGCGGCCGGAGCCTCGGGTCTGCTGTTCCCCGGCGACCGCACCGACCACATGAGCGTGCGCTACCTGATGGATCGTTACCGCCCCGCCCGTGCGGCGGCTGGCCGCACGGACCTGACGATCCATCACCTGCGCCACACCGCGCTGACCATGGCCGGCCAGCACGGTGCGACCGCCGCCGAGCTGCAGGCGCGCGCGGGCCATGCTTCCCAGGCCGCGATGGCGATCTACCAGCACGCCACCCTGGACCGGGACCGGTCGCTCGCGGAGAAGATCGGGGAGACCTACGAGACGTGGCTGGCGAGCCGCAGTCGTTGAGGCCTGGGCACCTCTGGCTGCCCCATCAAGATGGATCTGACTTCGTTGTCGTGGGGCAGCGAACCCCCGCCGCGGCCCGCAGGATCTCGAGCTGCGGAGTGGATCCCTGGAGACGGTCGACCACGTCGAGGTCGATGGTGGCCCGATAGGGAGTGGAGGGGCGTGACAGCACGGCCACCTCGCCGACGATGACAGGGGGCTGGCCGAGGAGAGCTCGTACGTCGATGACGGCCTGCACGACGGCTGCCATCGCGTCCCCGACGAACGTCACCCGGTCACCAGACACGGGTCCACCTGGGGTCGGGGGTCCAGGAGTCCAGGATCTCGCGTCCACGTCCTGGGTCCTGGGCCAGGTCGAGTGCGACGAAGAGCGGGTGCGCGAGGGGCCATGCTCTCCCCGGGTCGCTTGGGGCGACCCTGGAGGTGGTGAGTGCCGGGACCGGAGCGACCCGGATGCTCGCGGCGGCTGAGAGCGACGATGCGGCAGGTCCCAGGAGCCGCAGCGCGCGATTCACCACGGACTGGTCGGGCACGAAGAAGTCGAGCTGCTGC